>JAJAZH010000001.1 GCA_026785815.1 Ramlibacter sp.
CACCAGGCCTTGAAACTGGCTCAGGCGCGCGCGGCCTTGCTGCAGGTCGCTCATGTGCACGTCGAAGGTGTCGAAACCCGCCAGGTCCATGGCGTAGCTCATCTCGACATGCGAGTTCACGCCCTGCTCGCGCAGGATGGCGACTTTCGGGCGAGTGAGATTGTGGGCGGCGGCTGCGACGGGCCTGTCCTGAGCTTTGCCGAAGGGCTCAACCCGAACGGTGAGCGGGAAAAACAGATGCAGCCCCGGGTCGGCCGGGTCCCCGACCGCCGCGTGCTCGGCGTCGGCGCCGGCCGGGTTGTCGCGCAACCGGCAGATCTTCCAGCTGACGCTGTCCCAGACCTGGTGCAAATCCTGCAGCTTCGCGCTGAACACTTTTTTGGTGTCGCGCCAGACCTGCACTTCACCCTTGCCGGCGTCGAAGGTCGACGACAGCGGCCGGGTCTTGCCGACGAAGTGGCTGTGCTGCGACAGGCCATGCTCGCGCAGCGTCTGCATCACGGCGTTGCGATTAGCAGTGCGAACCTGCAGCACGACGCCGAGTTCTTCGTTGAACAGCGCCTTCAGCGTCAGTTCGTCGCGCCGCGGCCCGACCTGCGCGGCCCAGTTCTTGGCGTCGCCAAAATCCGCGCGACTGTCTGCAATCCCATCGCCTTCGGTCACCAGCAGATCGACGTTGAGCGATACACCGACCTGGCCGGAGAAGGCCATCTCGCAAACCGTGGCGAACAGGCCGCCGTCGCTGCGGTCGTGGTAGGCCAGGATCTGGCCGCGAACGCGCAGCAGGTTCACGGCCCGCACGAGCTTCACCAGGTCTTGTGGATGGTCCAGGTCGGGCACGCTGTCGCCGGTCTGCTCCAGCGTCTGCGCCAGGATGCTCCCGGCCATGCGGTTGCGGCCGCGGCCGAGGTCGATCAGCACCAGCGTCGTGTCCGGCTCGCTGGCGTCGAGCTGCGGCGTCAGCGTGCCGCGCACATCGGCCAGCGTGGCGAAGGCGCTGACGATCAGGCTGACCGGCGAGGTGACCTTCCTGTGTTCGCCGCCGCCATGCGCTGATCCCGGTGGCGCAGTCCACTGCGTCCGCATCGACAGGCTGTCCTTGCCGACGGGAATCGAAATGCCCAGCGCCGGGCACAGCTCCATTCCGACCGCGCGCACGGTTTCGTACAGCGCGGCGTCTTCGCCGGGCTCGCCGCAAGCCGCCATCCAGTTGGCCGACAGCTTGACGCGCGCCAGCTCGATCGGCGCGGCCAGCAGGTTGGTGATCGCCTCGGCCACGGCCATCCGGCCCGACGCCGGAGCGTCCAGCGCCGCCAGCGGAGTGCGCTCGCCCATGCTCATCGCTTCTCCGCCGAAGCCGCGAAAATCGGCCAGCGTCACGGCACAGTCGGCCACCGGCACCTGCCACGGTCCGACCATCTGGTCGCGATGCGTCATGCCGCCGACCGTGCGGTCGCCGATGGTGACCAGGAAGCGCTTGGAAGCGACGGTCGGATGCGCCAGCACATTGATCGCGGCCTCTTGCAGGGCAACGCCGGTGAGCTGGAGCGGCTTGAACTGCCGCGTCACCGACTTGACGTCGCGATGCATCCTGGGCGGCTTGCCGAGCAGCACTTCCATTGGCATGTCCACCGGCGCGCCGGCCGGATCGCTCACGACCAGTTGCCGCTCTTCGGTGGCCATGCCGACGACGGCGAACGGGCAGCGCTCGCGCTTGCACAGCGCCTGGAACTGGGGCAGCGACGCGGGGGCGATTGCCAGCACGTAGCGCTCCTGGCTCTCGTTGCACCAGATTTCCTTGGGCGCCATGCCCGACTCGAGCACCGGCACCTGGCCCAGCTCGAAGCGCGCGCCGCGGCCGGCGTCGTTGGTCAGTTCGGGAAAGGCATTCGACAGGCCGCCGGCGCCAACATCGTGAATCGCCAGGATCGGATTGCCGCTGCCCGCGGTGCCACCCGATTCACCCAGCGCCGCGCACTGGTTGATCACCTCCTGCGCGCGCCGCTCGATCTCGGGGTTGCCGCGCTGGACCGAGTCGAAGTCGAGCTCGGCCGCATTGGCGCCGGTGGCCATCGAGCTGGCGGCGCTGCCGCCCATCCCGATCCGCATGCCCGGGCCGCCCAGCTGGATCAACAGGCTGCCGGCCGGAAACATGATCTTGCTGGTCTGCCCGGCGGCGATGGTGCCCAGTCCGCCGGCGATCATGATCGGCTTGTGGTAGCCGCGGGCGATGCTGTCCACGTTGGAGACCACCTGCTGCTCGTATTCGCGGAAATAGCCGAGCAGGTTGGGCCGGCCGAATTCATTGTTGAACGCCGCGCCGCCCAGCGGCCCCTCGACCATGATCTGCAATGGGCTGGCGATGTGTTCCGGCTTGCCGCCGGTCTGGTCCGACCAGCCGCCCCAGAGCCGCGAGACCGTGAAGCCCGTCAGGCCGGCCTTCGGTTTCGAGCCGCGGCCGGTCGCTCCCTCGTCGCGGATTTCGCCACCGGCGCCGGTTGCAGCGCCCGGGAAAGGCGAGATCGCGGTCGGATGGTTGTGGGTCTCGACCTTCATCAGCACATGTCGCAGTGCGGTGGTTTTTTCGTAGCTCGCGAGGCCGGTGCTGCCCGCAGCGCCCGGCGCGCTGGCGACGAAACTTTCGACCTCCTGCCCTTCCATCACCGACGAGTTGTCGGAGTAGGCGACCACGGTGTGCTGCGGCGCCAGCCGGTGCGTGTTGCGGATCATCGCGAACATGCTGTGCTCCTGGCCGACGCCGTCGATCGCGAAGCTGGCGTTGAAGATCTTGTGCCGGCAGTGTTCGCTGTTGGCCTGCGCGAACATCATCAGCTCGACGTCGGTCGGATTGCGGCCAAGCTGGCGGAAAGCTTGCAGCAGGTAATCGATTTCGTCGTCCGCCAGTGCCAGCCCGAATTGCGCATTGGCCGCTTCCAGCGCAGCGCGGCCGCCGGCGAGCAGCTGCACCTGCTCCATCGGCGCCGCTTGCAACTCGTTGAACAGGCCTGCAGCCTGGTTGCGGCCAGCCATCACGCTTTCGGTCATGCGGTCGTGCAGCAGCGCCGCAACCGCCTGCAACTGGCTCGCGTCCAGCTCGCCCCGGCCCAGCAAACTGTCTTTTTTGAGCGCGATCCGGTACTCGGTGATCCGCTCCACCCGCTTCAGGTCGATGCCGCAGTTGTGGGCGATGTCGGTGGCCTTGGACGACCAGGGCGAAACGGTGCCCAGGCGGGGCGTCACCACCAGCAGCGTTCCCTCGAGCGAGCCGCGATACGGATCGCCGTAGGTCAGGAGCGCGGCCAGTCGCTCCCGATCGGCCGGGCTCGCCGGCTGCGCTGTCGCCACCAGGTGCACGAAGCGGGCGCCGAGGCCGGTGATGCGGTCGCTGATCGCGGCCAGGCGGGCCAGAAGTTGCTGGACTCGGAACTCGCCGAGGGCATTGCCGCCCTCGTACTCGGTGATGTGCAGGGTCACGGGGATGCCAAGTGGGGGTCTGGGTTCCGGGGCTGCGGGAGCGCTGCCCGCAAGCGCCAGGAAACCCCGGATTTTAGCGGAAGCCTCCGCTGGCTAATCGCAGGGCAACAGCACCGTGAGCGTGGTGCCCAGGCCGGGGCTGCTGTCGATCGTCACCTGCCCGCCGTGTTCCCGCACCAGCCTTTTGACGATGGCCAGGCCCAGCCCGGCGCCGTCGCCACGCGCCATGCCTTCGGCGCCCTGCCAGCCGGAGTCGAACGCCTGCGCCTGCTCTTCGGGCGCCATGCCGCGACCGTTGTCGGTGACGGTGATCAGCACCATGCCTTCGCCGCGGATGGAGCCGACCACCACCAGGCTGCCGGCAGGCGAGTACTTGATGGAATTGCCGGTCAGGTTACCCAGGATCCGCAACACCAGCGAGTAGTCGACGGTGACCATCGCCGGCGTGACGGCGCCCAGCATGAGCTGGATCCCCGAACGCTCGGCGATCGGCGTCATCATTTCCACCGCGTCCTGCAGCACCGTCCCGACCGAAACCCGCTCTTTCTTGACGGCCAGCGGCGCCAGCAGCGCGCTCGAGGTCAGCAGGCCGTCCACCATGCTTTTCATGGCCCCGACGGCGGTGACCATGCGGGCCACGGTCGCTTCCTGGCCCGGGGCCTGCCTCCGTTGCAGCAGCGTGGTGCCCAGGTGCAGGACCTGCAAAGGGGTGCGCAGGTCGTGCGCGATGACTGCAGCCACTTCTTCCCGGGAGCGCGCCAGCGCCCGTGAACTCACCCCCTCGGCCCGCTCGGCCGCCAGGGCGACCCGAAAGCCGAGTTCCCGCGAGGCCGACAGGGCGATCTGGCGCAGGGTCTCGATCTCATCGGCCTGCCAGTCCCGGGGCTTCATGTCGATCACGCAGAAACTGCCGATCGTTTCGCTGCCCAGCTTCAGCGGCACCCCGACATAGGCCCGCACGCCGAGCGTTTCAACGGTGGGCACCGACCGCCAGAGGGGATCGGAGTGGGTGTCGCCGATGACCAGCGGGTCGTCGCTGGCGAGGGTGTAGTGGCAGAAGGTCCGTCCTTCCAGTTGCCGCGTCTCTGACAGCGGCGGTCCGAACCCGGCCGCGCTCTTGTAGAAGTCGCGGCCGCTGTCGAGGATGGAAACGAAGCTGCCGGGCACGTTCAGCAGCCGGGCAGCGAGTCGGGTCAGGGAGTCGAAGGATTCTTCGGCGGGACTGTCCAGCAACCCGGTGCGACGCACCGCGTCGAGGCGCGCGGGGTCTTTCAGTTGGCGGTCGACCAGGTCGGAGGCGCCTTGCGCTGCAGACTCCTTGTTGATCGGGGACAAATGCATTGCCGATCATAGCTCCAGGGCCTGCAAACCGTGGGCCGCAGC
This sequence comes from Ramlibacter sp., assembly GCA_026785815.1. GTDB lineage: Bacteria > Pseudomonadota > Gammaproteobacteria > Burkholderiales > Burkholderiaceae_C > Ramlibacter. The sequence continues at coordinate 4,858 of JAJAZH010000001.1, forward strand.
CCGGCGTGCCGGCACGGCAGCGCAGGGAACTAGCTGCTCAGGGATAATTCAGCCCATGAGCATCACTTACAAGGACGCGAGCGAGATCGAAGGCATGCGGGTGGCTGGCAAACTGGCCTCCGAAGTGCTTGATGACCTGACCCCGCACATCCAGCCGGGCATCACCACCCGCGAGATCGACCGGCTGGCGGCCGAATGCATGCAGCAGCAGGGATCGATCTCGGCCACCCTGGGCTACCAGCCCTCGGGCTATCCGCCCTACCCCGCCTCCCTTTGCACATCGGTCAACCATGTCGTCTGCCACGGCATCCCAAACGACAAGCCGCTCAAGAAGGGCGATATCGTCAACGTCGACGTCACGGTGATCAAGGACGGCTGGTACGGAGACACCAGCCGCATGTTCATGGTCGGCGACGTGTCGATCGCGGCCAGGCGCCTGGTGGCGTTGACCTTCGACGCGATGTGGCACGGCATCATGCGGGTCAAGCCCGGGATCCACCTGGGCGACATCGGCTTCGCGATCCAGCAGTTCTCCGAGAAAAACGGCTTTTCTGTGGTGCGCGAGTTTTGCGGCCACGGCATCGGTCGCAACTTCCACGAGGAGCCGCAAGTGCTGCATTACGGCAAGCCCGGCACGCTCGACCAGCTCAAGCCCGGCATGACCTTCACCATCGAGCCGATGATCAACGCCGGCCGCAAGGACGTGAAGGAGTTCGGCAGCGACGGCTGGACCATCGTGACCAAGGACCATTCGCTGTCGGCGCAGTGGGAACACACGGTGCTGGTGACCGAGACCGGCTACGAAGTGCTGACCCTGTCCGCCGGCAGCCCGCCGCCGCCGCCGTTCGTGACCGCCTGACAGTCCAGCCGCAAGCGCCATGCCCCATCTCCAGGCCCTGCGCGACAACTATCGCGCCGGCAAGCAACTGCTGCTGGACTCGATGCAGGCCGAAGGCACGTCGGTGCGTGGCATCCGCCGGCTGCTGCAGGCGCTGGCACGCAACGCCGACAACACCCTCAAGCAGCTGTGGGCGCGCGCCGCGATGCCCAGGCACTTTGCCCTGGTGGCGGTGGGCGGTTACGGGCGCTCGGAACTCTTTCCAAGTTCGGACGTCGACGTGGTGGTGCTGCTGCCGGACGGTACGTCGGCCGAAGACAACCCGCAAACCCGGCGCCAGGTCGAGGATTTCATCGGCCAGTGCTGGGATTGCGGCGTCGAGATCGGCTCCAGCGTGCGCACGGTTTCCGAATGCGTGCTGCAGGCGGCGCACGACGTGACGGTGCAGACCTCGCTGCTGGAGTCGCGGCTGGTCACCGGCGACCGCAAGCTGTACGCGCAGTTCCAGCAGCGCTTCGCCGCCGGCATGGATCCGCGCGCCTTCTTCGTCGCCAAGTCGCTGGAGCTGCGCCAGCGCCACAACAAGTTCGAGAACACGCCCTATTCGCTGGAGCCGAACTGCAAGGAATCCCCTGGCGGCCTGCGCGACCTGCAGGTGATCCTGTGGGTGGCCAAGGCGGCGGGCTTTGGCAACAGCTGGGACGAACTGGCGCGCAGCGGGCTGGCGACGCCATTCGAAGTGCGGCAGATCAAGCGCAACGAAGCCCTGCTCAGCCTGATCCGGGCCCGGCTGCACCTGATGGCCGGGCGGCGCGAAGACCGGCTGGTGTTCGACCTGCAGACCGCCGTCGCCGAATCGTTCGGCTTCCATGCCGATGTCAACGCCAGCAGCGGCCGCGTGGTGTCGCGCGCCAGCGAATCGCTGATGAAGCGCTACTACTGGGCGGCCAAGGCCGTGACCCAGCTCAACCAGATCCTGCTGCTGAACATCGATGAGCGACTCAACCCCAACCCCAACCCGCCGCAGCCGATCAACGAACGCTTCTTCGACAAGGGCGGGATGGTGGAGGTCGCGAGCGACGACCTGTACCTGAAGCATCCGCACGCGATCCTCGAGACCTTCCTGATCTTCCAGACCACGGTGGGCATGCGGGGCCTGTCGGTGCGGACGCTGCGCGCGCTCTACAACGCCCGGACCGTGATGGACGGCAAGTTCCGCAGCGATCCGGTCAACCACGCCACCTTCAAGGCGATGCTGCTGCAGCCCTCGGGCATCACCCACGCGCTGCGGCTGATGAACGAAACCTCGGTGCTGGGCCGCTACCTGTGGGTGTTCCGCCGCATCGTCGGCCAGATGCAGCACGACCTGTTCCACGTCTACACCGTCGACCAGCACATCCTGATGGTGCTACGCAACGTGCGCCGCTTTTTCATTCCCGAACACGCCCACGAATATCCGTTCTGCTCGCAGCTTGCCGCCGGTTGGGACAAGCCGTGGATCTTCTACGTCGCGGCGCTGTTCCATGACATCGCCAAGGGCCGCGGCGGCGATCATTCCGAGCTGGGCGCGCGCGAGGTCAACCAGTTCTGCCGCCAGCACAAGGTCGAGGCCGACGACTGCCAGCTGATCGAGTTCCTGGTGCGCGAGCACCTGGCGATGAGCCGGATCGCGCAGAAGGAAGACCTGGGTGACCCCGACGTGATCACCGCATTCGCCAGGCGGGTCGGCAACGAGCGCTACCTCACCGCGCTCTACCTGCTGACGGTGGCCGACATCCGCGGCACCAGTCCCAAGGTCTGGAACAACTGGAAGGGCAAGCTGCTGGAAGACCTGTACCGCTACACACTGCGGGTGATGGGCGGCCGGGCTCCCGACGCCGCGGCCGAGGTCGAGGGCCGCAAGCGCGACGCGCTGATCCAGCTGGCGCTGGCGGCGCAGCCGTTCGAAGCCCACAAGCTGCTGTGGGCGGGCCTGGACGCGGGCTATTTCATGCGCCACGACGCCGGCGAGATCGCCTGGCACACGCGCCAGGTCTCGCGCCACGTCGACCAGGGCAAGACCATCGTGCGGGCCCGCCTGTCGCCGGCCGGCGAAGGCCTGCAGGTGCTGGTGTACACGCCCGATCAGCCGGACCTGTTCGCCCGCATCTGCGGTTATTTCGATTCGGCCGCCTTCAGCATTCTGGAGGCCAAGGTCCACACCACCAGCAGCGACTACGCCCTGGACACCTTCCAGGTGGTGAGCTCCATGCTGCCGGAGCACAACCGCGAGCTGATCAGCATGGTCGAGTCCGACCTGGGCCTGACGCTGGAGCGCGCCGGCCCGCTGCCCGCGCCGAGCCGGGGCCGCGTGTCGCGCCGGGTCAAGAGCTTCCCGGTCGCGCCGCGGGTCGACTTGCGACCCGACGAAAAGGCCCAGCGCTGGCTGCTGAGCATTTCCGCCAGCGACCGCGTCGGCCTGCTGTATTCGGTCGCCCGCGTGCTGGCACGGCACAACATCAACCTGCAGCTGGCCAAGGTCTCCACCCTCGGCGAGCGGGTCGAAGACACCTTCCTGATCGACGGCCCGAGCCTGCAGCACAACAAGCAGCAGATCGAGATCGAGACCGAACTGCTGGCAGCGCTCGCTTCCTGAGCCCCCAGCAAGAATGTCGGCAGGACCCTCCGCATTTCGATGGACGAGTCACCCATTTGGGTGATGCGTCGGGCGCTCGAGAGGAGAAGACTGGTCGTCGCGCAATACGCGCAATGCACGACAGCTTTCCTGGAGCGCGCAATGAAAACGACTCTCTCTCTTGTCTCTCTTGCCTCAGTGTGGATCGGCGCCGCCGTCACCGTCGTCGGCCTGGCCGGCTGCGGTAGCAATGCCGAAGGAACGGCCTCGGCCATGAACAACGCGGTGGCGCTGAACCACCCCGCCCATCCGTGCCGCTCGCCCGACGCGATGAGCACGCAAAAGGGCTGCCGGCCGTCCAGCGTGACGGTGGGCACCAAATAGCGACCGGACCGGGGCAGCCAGCGCGGCGGGGCCGTCGCGCTGGCTGGCACCGGTCAGTCCAAACGGCGACGCGGCCAGAGTCCCTGGTCGGTGGGCGGGTGCGTTCCGGATGCCAGAATGCAGCATGTCTTGCACCCACCCATCGACCCACCCATCGCTTACCCGCCGGCAAGGCTTGGCGCTGTTGGCGGCCGCTGTCGGCTGGCCGGCGGGCGCCCAGGTCAACACCCCGGCCTGGAGCGGGATTTAAACCCGCGCACGCGGCCAGAAACTATTCTTCAACGCC
>JAJAZH010000002.1 GCA_026785815.1 Ramlibacter sp.
CTGCGCCGAGAACGAACTGGTGCGCGTGCGCCTGTCGAAGTCGACGCCCGGCATCGGCGAGACGGTGGTGGGTTGCCAGCAGGCGGGCCGCAGCTTCAGCGTCAACGTGAACGTGCTGCCGACGCCGAACCCGAGTTTCCGCCGGGTCGACGCGCAGGTGATGGACGGAGACTCCTCGGTGCTGCGGCTCTCGACCGTCATCGGCAGGTTCTGATGAGAATCCGGCGCCGCAACCGCGGCTTCACCCTGGTCGAACTGCTGGTCGCGCTGTTCGCGATGGCTTTGCTGGCCGTGATGAGCTGGCGCGGCCTGGACGGCATGACGCGGGCCCAGGCCAGCACCGCGGCCCGGGCCGACGAGGTGCTCAGCCTGCAAGTGGGGCTGGCGCAGTGGAGCGCCGACCTCGACGCCATCGTCGACATGACACCGGCGCCGGCGCTGGATTGGAACGGCCGGGTGTTGCGCCTGACGCGGCGCGACTCGATCAATCCGGCCAGCGGAGTGCTGGTGGTGGCGTGGACCCAGCGCGGCGGCCAGTGGCTGCGCTGGCAAGCGCCGCCGGTGACCACGCGTGGCGAACTGAGTCGCGCCTGGGAGCGAGCCGACCAGTGGTCGCAGACGCCGGGAGACGCAGAGCGCCGGCTCGAAGTGGCAGTCACGCCGCTGCAGGAGTGGCAGATTTTCTATTACCGCAGCGATGCCTGGACCAATCCGCTTTCCAGCGACGCCGTCACGCAGCTCATCGCCACGCCCGAACTGAAGGACCCGGGCAGAGACATGCTCAAGCAGAACCTCAACCAATCCATCCCAGACGGCGTGCGGCTGGTGCTGCTGCTGCCGCCGGGCCAGGCACTGGCCGGCCGGATCGTGCGCGACTGGGTGCGGCCCACGCATGACGGAAAATCATGACGTCGCACAAGAAAAACCGCGGCGCCGCGTTGCTGATGGCGATGCTCACCGTGACCCTGGTCGCCACCTTCGCCGCGGCGGCCATGTGGCAGCAGTGGCGCGGCGTCGAGGTGGAGCAGGCCGAACGGGCCCGGGTGCAGTCGGGGTGGATCCTGACCGGCGCGCTGGACTGGGCGCGGCTGATCCTTACCGAGGATGGCAAGGTCAGAACCGAAAGTGCCGACTACCTGTCCGAACCCTGGGCCGTGCCGCTGCAGGAAGCCAAACTCTCGACCTTCCTCGCTGCCGAAAGAGGGGTGGCGACCGTGGCCAGCGGCGACGACTCGCCGGAGGCTTTTCTGTCAGGCGAGATCATCGACCTGCAATCGAAGTTGAATGTCAGAAACCTGCTGGACGGCGACGGCCGCAAGATCTCGCCGAGAGGGCGGCTCAGCTTCACCCGGCTGTTCGAAACACTCGGACTGCCGCCGGCACAGCTCGCGAATCTGGCTGAGAACCTGCGTTTTGCAGCCGACAACAGCGCCGACAACCGGTCTGGTCCGATGGCGCCCTTGATGCCCCAGCGCGTCGACCAACTGGTGTGGCTTGGCCTTGCGCCGGAAACTGTGGCGGCGCTGCAGCCCTACGTGACGCTGCTAGAGCGCCCCACTCCGGTCAACCTCAACACCGCCAGCGCGGAGGTGATTTTCGCCAGCGTCGATGGGTTGAGCATGGCCGATGCCCAGCGCTTGGTTGCTGAGCGCGATCGTTCGCACTTCCGCAGTCTCGTCGACGCCAGCAAAGTGGTAAGCAGTGTCGATCCTGAAGTGTTCAAGACTGATCAGGTGAGCGTTCAGTCCAGTTATTTCGAAAGCCGCGGCCGGCTTCGGCTCGGCACGATCACGGTGGAGGAACGCTCGGTGATCAAGCGAACTGGCAACCCGACAAGCGTCAAGGCCCTGCTGCGCGAACGAGGTGTCGTCGACAGCGCGTCGCCGGGAATGCCGCTGCCGGCGCGTTAGCGCACCCCGCCCCGCCTGCCTACAATCGCGCAGCCAATGAGCACACTGATCCTTTTGCTTCCGGTCGAGCCGGCCACCTCGACGACCGAGTACCCCTACCTCCTGACGGTTGACGGTCGCATCGTCGGCGAGCACGGGAGCGCTGTGGCCGCGCTGCTGCCGCGGATTTCAGGCGCCGGCGCCGAACTGGTCGCCGTCGCCCCGGGCTCGGCGCTGTCATGGCACCAGGTCGAGCTTCCGAAAGGGGTTTCGGCATCGTCGCCGCGCCTGCGGGCCGTGCTCGAAGGCCTGCTGGAAGACCGGCTGCTCGACGAGCCCGAGTCGCTGCACCTGGCGCTCCAGCCTCAGGCCCGGCCGGGTGCGCCGGCATGGGTCGCCGCGTGCAACCGGCAGTGGTTGCGAGACGCCGTGCACGCGCTTGACGCCGTGGGTCGACCGATCTCGCGGATCGTTCCCGAATTCTCTCCGGAAGGGTTTCCCTCGCTCTATGCCGTCGGCGATCCGGATCACGCCAGCCTGGTGCTGACGGGAGAGGACGGGGTGCTGGCGGTGCCCTTGTCGGCGCCATCGGTCACGCTGCTGCCCGCGCTGGCAGACGGCACGCGGCGGCTTGCGGAGCCGGGGGTCGCGGCCCTGGCGGAACAACTGCTGCAGCACCCGGTGGAACTGCAGCAGGCCACGCAGCGCTGGCTGCAGGCAGCGCAGTCGGGTTGGGACCTGGCGCAGGCCGAGTTCGCCAGTTCCGACCGGGCGCGGGCGCTGAAGAAGCTCGCCACGCTCTGGGCCGATGTGCTGCGCGCGCCGCAATGGCGGCCGGCCCGATGGGGCGCCGTGCTGCTGGCCGCAGTGAACCTGCTCGGACTCAATGCCTGGGCGTGGCAGGAACGATCCGGGCTGGAAGCCAAACGGCAGGCGGTCGGACGGGTGCTCACCAGCACCTTTCCGCAGGTCAAGGTGGTGGTCGACGCGCCGCTGCAGATGTACAAGGAGGTTGCCTTGCTGCGCCAGGCGGCCGGTGCCACGTCCGGACGGGACCTGGAAGCGATGCTCGGCGCGCTGGCCAGCGTTGCCACGCCGGGCCGCGCAATCGGCGCCATCGAATACACCGGCGCTGAATTGCGGTTGAAGGGCCTGGCGCTGGCCCCCGACGAGGTTGCGGCCCTGGCCGCCGGGCTGCGCGGCCAGGGCTACGCCGTCGTGCTGCGCGGCGACACTCTGGTGCTGACTGCGGAGACGGCGCCATGAACCGGTCCGGCCTGAAGCAGCAGTGGGGTCGCCTGGCGCCACGAGAGCAACTCATGGTCGCCGGCGCCGTCGCCGTGGTGTCGCTGGCCCTGCTCTGGTGGCTGGCGCTGGCGCCGCCGCTCGCGACCTTGCGCGCCGCCGAAGCCCAGCATCGCGCGCTGGATGGGCAGTTGCAGCGGATGCGCGCGCTCCAGTCGCAAGCCCAGTTGCTGCAATCGCAACCGCGCCAGACTCCCGAGGAGGCCACCCGGCTGCTCGAGGCGACGGTACGGACCCAGCTGGCCCTGACCGGGCGGATGTCGATCGCCGGCGAGCGCGTGACGGTCACACTGGCTGGCACCTCGCCCCAGGCCTTGAGCCAGTGGCTGACACAGGCCCGAACCAGCGCCCGGATGCTGCCCGCCGAGGCACGGCTGACGCGCAACCCGGCCGGCCTCTGGGACGGTACGCTGGTGCTGGCGCTGCCGGCGCGCTGAGCGCGGTCGACCTCCGTGGCGCGTCCGCAGCGAGAACTCTGGCCGACAACTCCCTGGGCATGGGCCGGGGGCGGGGCCGTGCTGGGCCTGTTGCTGGCGCTGCTCCTGTTTGCTCCGGCCCGCTGGCTGGCCGCCGCGGTCGCCCAGGCCTCGGCCGGACAGGTGCTGCTGGACGATGCCCGCGGAACGGTCTGGAGCGGCTCGGCGCGCTTGCTGCTCGCCGGCGGCGCTGGCAGCAACGATGCTGCTGCCCTGCCGGGACGGCTCGACTGGCGCATCCGTCCGGCGCTCGGCGGGGCCAGCGTGGAACTGGCTGCCAGCTGCTGCACGGCGCAGCCGATCCTGATCCGCGCCAGGCCGCGCTGGGGCGGCGCCACGCTGCTGGTGAGCGACCACCGGTCGCAGTGGCCGGCCGAGGTGCTGGCCGGGCTGGGCACGCCCTGGAACACGCTTCGCGTCGACGGCGACCTGCTGCTGTCGACCCAGGGCCTTTCAGTAGAATGGGTCGAAGGGCGCCTGGCCGTTGCCGGGCGGGCCGAACTCACGGCGTCGCGGCTGTCGTCGCGCCTGTCCACTCTCAGGCCCATGGGCAGCTACCGCATCACCCTCAACGGGGGCTCGACATCGACACTTCAACTGGAAACGCTGGAAGGCGCCTTGCAGCTGGTGGGCAGCGGCCAGTGGGTCGGCTCCAGGCTGCGGTTTTCGGGCACGGCCAGCGCAGCGCCAGACCGGGAAGCGGCGTTGTCGAACCTGCTGAACATCATTGGCCGGCGCCGGGGCGCGCAGTCGATCATCACCATAGGCTGACATGAATTTCCGTCGCGCTGTCGTTTCAATCGCCATGACCGGGTTGCTGGCCACCATGCCGGGCCTGGGCTATGGCCAGCGCTCGGCCGATCCGGTGACGCTGAACTTCGCCAACGCCGAGATCGAAGCGGTGGCGCGCACCATGGCGGCGATCAGTGGCCGCAGCATTGTGGTGGATCCCCGCGTCAAGGGCACGATCAACCTCTCGACCGACCGGCCGGTGTCTCCTGCCGCCGCGCTGAACC
>JAJAZH010000003.1 GCA_026785815.1 Ramlibacter sp.
TCGGCGTCCTTGAAGCCGTGCAGCGGCGCGGTGAACAGGTCGTCGAAATCGCGCAGGTCGCGCGCGGCCCGCCGGCGCGCGCGGTCGAACAAGCCGGGATGGTGGTGCAGTTTAGCCAGCGCCGTCGGCCGCATGCTGCGCATGAACATGGTGGTGTAGACCAGCCGGTTGAAGCCGCGGCCGATCGCCCAGCCGCCGGCGGCCAGGTCGATCGGCGAGCACACCGCCGCGACTGCGTCGGCGCTCTGGCTGGCACTGGCGCCGGCTTCCGCTGCCCACCGCAGCAAGGCATTGCCCCCGAGCGACACCCCGACCGCGAGGATCGGACCGGCATGCGCCCGGCGCAGGCGGCCCAGGATCCAGCCGATCTCCTCGTGATCGCCCGAGTGGTAAGCGCGTGGCCCGTGATTGAGCTCGCCGCTGCAGCCGCGAAAGTGCGGAACCGCAAAAGCCAGGCCGCGCTCGCGGGCGAAATCGGCGAACGCCTCGGCGTAGTGGCTGCGCGACGAACCTTCAAGGCCGTGGAACAGCACCAGCAGTGGACCTTCAGCAGGCAGCGCAGGACACGAAGTGACAAGCGTGGGGGCCATGTCTCGATCGGCGTAGTGCCGCCCCAAGGCGATCGAAGCCCCCTCGGGGGGCAGCGCAGGACACGAAGTGACAAGCGTGGGGGCTCCATTGATTAGCCAATCGACGTCGACAAAGTCCTGGTCCGGTGTGATCCAGCGCTCGCGCCGGTACTCGGGCCGGGGACCGCGGCTGCGCCGGGCGTACAGGGCCGGCCAGATGGTCTGCAGGTTGCCGCCCGGTAGCCACCAGGGCGCCACGTAATTCACGGAAGCGGCGCAATCAGTGCAGCACCTGCGGCGACGCCGAGGCTTCCTGCACTTCGGTGACCGTGCCGGGACTGGCATGGTGCGCAACCATGCGCCAGCCCTGCGCGGTCTTCAGGTAGACATTGGTGGCGACCACCCACGCATTCTTCGGGCCTTCATCCGATGCGACCTCGACCCGTTCCAGCAGGTTGTGCACCGCGCTGGCCAGCGACTCGGTCTTGCGCACCCGCTCCGGCCAGGCGCGAATGGTGCCGTGGGCGAACATCGCCTCGAAGGTGGCGCGGATGGCGCCGGCGCCGATGACGCGCGGGCCGCCCGGATGGATGCACACGATCTCGTCCTCGTCGGCCCAGCAGGCCATCAGCTTGTCGATGTCACCGGTCTGCAGCGCCTCGTAGAACGCCGCTTCGATGTCGGCCGCTGTGCCCTGGAGATTGGCGGCCTGGAGTTTGGTCTTGCGCATGAGTGGGCTGGGCCTGGCGACAGGCTCTGGCGATTCTGCCTGTTTTCAGCGACCGAGCCAGGCCTTCACCAGCTCGCGCAGGTTTCCCTGCGCGGCCCGCCAGACCAGTTCCGGCGCCGCCACATGGATGCCGGGCGGGGCCAGTTGCAGCGCCGCGGTCACCAGCTCCGCGACCTTGGCCGCACGCACCGGCTGCTCGCTGCCCGGCACCATGAAGCGCACGCTGGCCAGCATCCAGTGGGCCGCGCGGTTCAAGAGGCCCTTGTGCGCGGCGACTTGCGGCTTTTGCGCCGACCGCACGAACAGCACCCGTTCGAATCCCAGCGCGGCGACAGCCTGTTCGTCCAGGCTGGCGAGCCCGCGCTTGAGCGCTTGCGGCAACCGGCCCTGCGCGTGCGGCAGAACCACGACCAGGGTGCGGACGCCGCAGCCGCGCATCCACCCGGCCACCGCCTGGAACTGGTCGGGCCTGGGCGTCCACAGCGCCCGTTCGCGGTCGTAGAAAAGACGCGGTGGATCGAACAGGACCACGCCGGTCAGCGCCGCCGGCTGCGGCCAGCTGGCGTCGACCTCCGGCGCGACGAGGACGCAAGACACGCCGCGCAGCCCGTCGGTGATCGGTTCCCGCGCGAGCACCAGGATCGGCCCGAAGAGCCCGGAACCGGCCAGCCGGCGCAGCATCTCGTTGCCCAGCGCGCCGGTGGCGCCCGCCAGCAGCACGGCCGGCACCGCAGCGGCACGAGACACGGGCCGGGACGCGGCCTGCAGGGCTTGAAACGGCTCAGGAAGCATCCCATCTATGCTACCTTTGCCACTCCAGAAACAAGGACGAACCCATGAAACGCTGGCTCCTGTGCATCGCGTCGGTACTGGCCCTCAGCGGCTGCGGCTACAACGACTTCCAGCGGCTCGACGAGACCAGCAAGTCGGCCTGGAGCGAAGTGCTCAACCAGTACCAGCGCCGCGCCGACCTGATCCCCAACATCGTGTCCACGGTCAAGGGCGAAGCCAACTTCGAGCAGGAGACGCTGACCAAGGTGATCGAGGCACGGGCCAAGGCGACTTCGGTCCAGGTGACTCCGGAGACCCTGAACAATCCGGCGGCGTTCCAGAAATTCCAGCAAGCCCAGGGCGAGCTGTCCAGCGCCCTCAGCCGGTTGCTGGTGGTGAGCGAACGCTATCCGGACCTCAAGGCCAACCAGGGCTTCCGCGACCTGCGGGTGCAACTGGAGGGCACCGAGAACCGGATCACCGTGGCCCGCAACCGCTACATCTCCACCGTGCAGGAGTACAACGTGCTGGCCCGCAGCTTCCCCACCAACCTGACGGCCATGATGTTCAGCTACCAACCGAAGCCGCTGTTCACGGTGCAGAACGAAGCCCAGATTTCCGCGCCGCCGCAGGTCGACTTCGGCACCAAGAAATAGGAATGACTGCCATTGCGGGCCTGACCCGCAATCCCTGTCGCGCAGTCAGGCCCGCCTGGATGCCGGGTCGCACCCGGCATGACGCCAGGTGAGAGCGATCTCCCTGTTCCTGTGGGCGCTGCTCCTCTGGCTCCCCGCCCTGGCCCAGGGCGTGTTGCCGGTCCCGCCGCTGACCGCGCGCGTGGTCGACACCACCGGCACGCTGGACGCGATCCAGCTCAAGGGCCTGGACGACAAGCTGGCCGCTTTCGAGCGTGACAAGGGCACGCAGATCGCTTTCCTGATCGTGCCGACCAGTCTGCCGGAGGACATCGCCAGCTACGCCAACCGGGTCGCCAATGAATGGAAGATCGGTCGCAAGGCGGTCGGCGACGGCGTATTGCTGGTGGTGGCGAAGAACGATCGCAAGGTCCGGATCGAGGTGGCCAAAACGCTGGAAGGCGCAGTGCCCGACCTGGCTGCGCGGCAGATCATCGAGCAGGCCATCACGCCCAACTTCCGCAAGGACGACTACGCGGGCGGACTGCACGCCGCAGCCGATCAGTTGATGGCGCGCATCAAGGGCGAGGCGCTGCCCGCCCCGCCGGCGCCGAACCAGCGGACCGGCTCCGCCCAGGGTGGCTCCGGCTTCAACTGGATGGACCTCGCGATCTTCCTGTTCTTCGCGGTTCCGATCGGCGGCGCCGTCCTGCGCGGGGTGCTCGGGCGCAAGCTGGGGGCGCTGGCCACCGGCGGCGCGGTCGGGGGCATCGCGATGCTGCTGACGGCCAGCCTGGTCGTCGCCGGGGTGGCCGGGGTTGCCGCGCTGCTGTACTCGCTGCTCGCCGGCGGGCTCGGCGGCA
>JAJAZH010000004.1 GCA_026785815.1 Ramlibacter sp.
AACGGGGTTTGGCAGAAATAGACTGCGGAGAACGCGCTGGGCGTCGGGTCTGCAGCGGGGCGCGTTGCGGCGCAAAGCCGATTATTTTACCGTTTTTTATTTTCCGGGCGGACGGGGCGGCGGCTCAGGCCGGCCCAGGGGACGCAGGCGGCATACTCCTCCCGATGAATATTTCTGTGCCTTCTTCGACGTCCGGGGTCGGTCGAGGCGCCTGGTGGTGCACGCTCATCGGTTTCGCACTGTTGCTGGCGTGGGACGCGGCTGGCGCCGATCTCCAGCTCGCGCGGCTGGCGGCTCCGGGCGGCTACTTCGACTTGCGGGAGCAGTGGCCGCTCGCAGGTCCGCTGCATGCCGGCGTCCGGCAGCTCGCATGGGCCCTGGCGCTGTGGCTGCTGGCCGGGCTCTGGTGGCCGACCGGCGTGCTGCGCCGCATTCCCCGCAGCGCAAGGCTGCAGTGGCTGGCAGGGACGCTGCTCGGCCTGCTGCTGGTCAGCGCGTTCAAGCACGTCAGTCAAAGCAGTTGTCCCTGGGACCTCATTGAGTTCGGTGGTGTCGCGAGTTACACCGGTCACTGGGGCTGGCCGGCCGGCGACGGCGGGCCGGGTCACTGCTTTCCAGCCGGGCACGCGTCGGCTGGCTTCGCCTTCGTCGGCGGGTATTTCGCGCTTCGCCGCTGCGCGCCGCTTCATGCGCAGGCTTGCCTGTGGGCGTCGCTCGCGGCCGGCCTGGTGCTGGGACTGGTGCAGCAACTGCGCGGCGCGCACTTCATGAGCCATACGCTGTGGACCGCCTGGATTTGCTGGGCGGCGGCGATCGCGACCCAAGCGGTGGCGCACCTGGCAGCCCCACCAGCTGCCGGAATCCGTGCTGCGCATGACACTGCCTGAAGGACGGCGGCCGCTCTGGGGCAAACGCCCCGCTGTGCACGTCGAGACCCTGGTGCTGATCTGCGCCGTCTGGCTGATGCTGGCGGGCAACGCATCGTTCTGGCAGGCGGCCCTGGCCGGAAGGCAAGTGGACCAGCTCGCCACCTGGGGTCTGGTCGCGGCGATCTTCGTTTCGCTCACCGCCTTCTACTTCGCCGCAGCGGCGCTCATTTCGAGCCGCTACACCGTCCGGCCGCTGCTGGCCGGATTGCTGATGGTGACGGCCGCCGCGTCCTGGAACATGAGCCAGTACGGGGTCTACATGGACCGCGCCATGCTGGCCAATGTGCTGGCGACCGATTTCAGGGAGGCGCGGGAGCTGGTCGGGTGGGGGATGGCCGCCTACGTGCTGGTGTACGGCGCGCTGCCCGCCGCGTTGCTGTGGTGGCCGCGGCTGAAAACCCGGCCGCTGGGACGCACAGTGCTGGCGCGGGCCGCATGGATCGCTGGCGGCCTGGCGGTGGGCGTCGGCAGCCTGCTGCTGGTGTTCGCCGACTTCGCCTCGTTGATGCGTAACAACACGGAGATGCGCTACCTGGTCACGCCCGGCAACATCGTCGTCTCCCTCAGCGCCAACTTGTGGGGCCGGGCCAATCGGCCCAACCAGCCGCGGATCGCGATCGGGACCGACGCGAAGCCGGCGCCCAGGCGCGAGCGGCCGTTGCTGTTCGTGCTGGTGGTCGGGGAGACCGCAAGATCTCGCAACTTCTCGCTCAACGGCTATCCACGCGACACCAACCCAGAACTGGCGAAACGCGGCGTCATCAGCTTTCCCAACGCGATCGCCTGCGGCACGTCGACCGAGGTGTCGCTGCCTTGCATGTTCTCCTGGTGGGGACGGGCGCGCTACGACGAGGAAAAGATCGCCACCCACGAGTCCGTGCTGCACCTGCTTGCGCGGTCTGGAGTTGAGGTGCTCTGGCGCGACAACCAGTCGGGCTGCAAGGGCGTCTGCGACGGGCTGCCGTTTCACAAGCTCGACCGCTCACGCCATCCGACACTGTGCAAGGAGCAGCAGTGCTTCGACGAGATCCTGTTGACCGGGATGGACAAGGTGCTGCGCGACGCCAGCGGCAACCTGCTGGTGGTGCTGCACCAGCTCGGCAGCCATGGCCCCGCGTACTCCAAGCGTTACCCGGCCGCTTTCCGGCGCTTCACGCCGACCTGCGAGAGCGACGAGCTGCGCCTGTGCAGCACCGAGCAGATCGTCAACGCGTACGACAACTCGCTGCTGTACACCGACTACTTTCTCGGCAAGGTGATCGACTTTCTCGACCAGGCGCAAACCACCCACGATACGGCCATGCTCTATGTGTCGGACCATGGCGAGTCGTTGGGCGAGGGCGGCCTGTTCCTGCACGGCATGCCGTACGCGATCGCACCCGACGAGCAGACGCGCGTTCCGTTCGTGGTGTGGCTGTCGCAGGCCTTTCGCAGCGGGTCCAGGCTGGACGTGCAATGCCTGCAGGCCCAGGCGAAGCAGCGGCCCGCCAGCCACGACCATCTGTTCCACTCGCTGCTCGGCGTCTTCGGCGTGCAGACCACGGTTTACGACAGATCGCTGGACCTGTTCGCTGCGTGTCGCGCAGATGCGGCCAGCGCCTCGACCAGAGGCAAATCCTGACCGGCGATCACGGCGCCGACTGCGCGAAGCGCAGCAGCTGGGTCGCCAGGTCGTCCTGCTGCAGCGCGTGCTGGCGTGCACCGTCGACACACAACTGCCACGACTGCAGGTCGACCGGCCCCAGCGCTGTCTCGAGGCCGTTCCAGGCGGCGTGAAAGCGCCGCAGCGACGGCGGCGCCTGCATCCAGTCGAGAAAGGCGACCAGCTTGGCATGGTGGGCGCCGTCCTGCTGCGGGTAGCACTGCCAGATG
This sequence comes from Ramlibacter sp., assembly GCA_026785815.1. GTDB lineage: Bacteria > Pseudomonadota > Gammaproteobacteria > Burkholderiales > Burkholderiaceae_C > Ramlibacter. Next base: position 2,802 of record JAJAZH010000004.1, read on the forward strand.
AACGGTCGACCGGCCCACAAGGCCCGCACCAGCGAGTCCTCCCCGCGCACGAAATTGAGGTCGCAGGCCCACAGCAAGTGGTCGTATTCGGGTTGCGACAGCAGAGGAAGACAGGTCATCGACAGCGATGAGGCACGACCCGGCGCCAGCGCCGGCACCGCTCCGCTCGCAACCAGCGCCTGGACGGCGGCGGTGGCCCGGCCCGCCGTCACCAGCAGGTGAACTGGTTGGCGTAGTTGCCCGAGTTGCCGCAGCAGCGAGGCCAGCGCCGGCGGTTCATAGCAGAACAGCGAAACGACGAGCACGTGCGGATCGACAACGCCAACGGTTCGCAGCCACGGGGCGCGTTCGAATTGCGACCGGCTCCGCGCCAGCTCCGATTCCCGCAGCAGCCCACCGGTGCCGGCCGTGAAGCCTGGATAGAAAAAATGTTTGGTCATTCCGGCCCCGGCCCCATGGAGGACGGGCGAAGGAAGACGATGCGCGCGCTCTGCGAATGGTTCCGCCGTGAGGTATTCCAGGTTGATCCAGCGCGGTCGCAGTTGCGCGGCGGCCATGCGCTCGATGTAGGCCGCGGGCAGGTCGCAGCCGAAGGCCTCGACGACGACCGCACCCGGCGCCGGGAAAACACTGTCGGCATTCCATGCGCGAAGCTCGACGCCGTCGTGGCCCCGGGGCGCCATCCAG
>JAJAZH010000005.1 GCA_026785815.1 Ramlibacter sp.
ATGCCCTGGCCCGACCAGCTGTCGCTGGACCAGGACCTGGGCGTCGACTCGCTGGAGCGGATGGCGCTGACGGCAGCGCTGGCCCAGTGCCTGCACTTGCATGAATCTGGGATCGAGGATTACTTGCTGGCCCGCCGCACGTTGGGTGAATGGGTCGACATCGCCGAAGGTGGACTGGCGCAGTTCTCGGCGCGCCTGAGCTTCCAGACCTCCGGCAGCAGCGGTACGCCGAAGGCCTGCCTGCACACGCTGGCCTCGCTGCAGCAGGAAACCGCTGCGCTCGCCGGCTTGTTCGCGGGCCGGCGACGGATCCTGTGCGCGGTGCCGAGCCACCACATCTACGGCTTCCTGTTCACCATCCTGTTGCCACGGGCGCTGGGCTTGTCGCCGGACTCGGTGATCGACGTGCGCGGCAGCACACCGGCCTGGCTGGCCCGCAAGGCGCAATCCGGCGACCTGGTGGTCGGCCACCCGGATTACTGGCAGGCCGTGGCCCGGACCGTTCCCCAGCTGCCGGTCGATATCGTCGGCGTCACTTCAACGGCTCCCTGTTCCGACGCCGTCAGCGAAGCAGTGGAAGCTTGCGGTCTCAGTCGCCTGTTTCATGTGTACGGCTCCTCGGAGACGGCTGGGATCGGCTGGCGTGCGTCGCACCGGGATCCCTACACATTGATGCCCCACTGGACGTTTGCGGCTGGCCAGCCCTTGCAACTGATCCGCAACCTGCCCGATGCCGGACCGCGGACCTTCGACTGCCAGGACCGGCTGGAACTGGTGGGGCCCGATACCTTTCGCGTCGGCTCCCGGCACGACGCTGCAGTCCAGGTGGGCGGCATCAACGTGTTCCCGTCGCGGGTCGCCGCGGTGATCGGTCGCCATCCGCTGGTCGAGCGGGTCGCCGTGCGGCTGATGAGGCCCGACGAAGGCTCGCGTCTCAAGGCCTATGTCGTTGCCAGGCCGGAAGCGGTGGACGTGCCGGAGTTCATCGCCGAACTTCGACGCTGGATCGATACGCAACTCACCGCTGCGGAGCGTCCGAAGGCGATCCGGGTCGGCGAGCGACTGCCGGTGACAGCCTCAGGCAAGCTGACCGACTGGAACCTGGACCAACACGACCCGCCGCTTCAGCGGCATTGATAGTCGACCCGCAACTGGCTCTTGCGGAACGGATCGGTCAGGTCGTCGCTGTAGCTGCCGGCCAGCAGCCGTTGCCTGGGCAGCAGCTGGGTGCGAAAGAAGCGACTGAAGGACGCCAGGCGCGCGCCCCGCGGGGTCAGTTTGACGCAGCCGTTCTCGATCACGATCGTGCCCGACACCTGCTGCTCGGTCAGCCGCACATCGACCAGCCGGTGTTCCTTCACATATTCACGGGTAAAGACTTCCTCGAAGCGGGCGGCCTGGATGCCGCCACCGCGCTGTTGCAGCTTCTCCAGGATGTAGAACGAGAGCGATCGATCGATGACGGTCGGCAATGCAAGCGCGACCAGGCTTCCGGCCAGCAACCAGATCACGCCAAGCTGCGCCTTCTCGAAGCCGCTGAAGCGCCGGAATTCCTGCCGCGCGTACAGCAGGAAGGTCATCACCACCGCTGCAATCAACACGTCCAGCATGGCGCTGTACAGGACCACATCGACCGTGAAGAAGCGGACGTGGACATAGTAGATGGCGCACGCAAGCGCCGCGAACAGCAGCGAGGCCGCAGTGGCTGCGACGAACTTCATGGCGCGGTTTGCTCCCCGGGTCGGTTGAACACCAGCCGCTTGTTGCCCCAGTAGCTGAGCGTCACCTGCAGCCCGGTGGCCAGCAGGAAACCCAATCGGTAGTCGAGGCCCAGCAGGTCGGTCCACAGAGCCAGCACCAGCGCGTGCAGCAGGGCGATGGCGCCGTAGAGCAGGGCGAAGCGCGCTGCCTGGCTGCGCATCGGCTCGTCCGGCCGGCGGAAGACGAAGTACCGGCTGCCGAAAAAAGAGGCGGTGATGCCGAACACCGCGGCGATGAGGTTGGCGACGCCGGCCGAGGGCAGCTTGAGCACCGCCAGGCAAAAGGTGAGCACTCCGTAGTGCACTGCGGTGGCGAGCAGCCCGTTCACGATGTAGCGGGCGACCTGGCCCAACTCGGTCCTAGACTGGGTGGCGCTTGGCATGGGTGTGCGTCATGTCGGCAATCATCGACAGGTAATTGGGCGTGTTGACGCCGCCGCCGCGCACCACGCCGCTCAGCATCAGCATGGTCAAGGTCAATGTGCCGGTCTGCAGGAATACCAGCAGCAGGATGCCCAGCGCAACCGAGAACCAGCCCGGCGTGGCCAGGCCTCCGATCTTGAGCACCACGGCCGCCAATCCCGCCAGCAACGACAGGGCGGCGATGCCGGCGCAGGCGATGCCGACCCGGACCAGCACGTCCTCGGCAAAGACCATCAGGCCGCGGAAGCCGTGCAGCGCCAGCCCGACGAAATTGAGCTTGCTACGGCCGGCATAACGCGGACCCCGGTCGAGCCGGCAGCCCGCGATCCCCAGCCGCGCACTGAGAACGCAGCCGGCGACGTGGATCCACATCTCCTGCATCGCGCAGAGCGGGCGGGGGGCCGCCGGCTTCATCGCCATGAAGTTGCCGAAGCTGATCCGGCGTCCGGTCAGCAGGTGGAAAACGCGTTTGTAGATTTGGTAGAACAAACGGAACCGGAGCGTCTCCACCCGGCTGCGGCGCTGCGCCACCACCACATCCACATCGGCTTGCCGCAGCGGCGCGACCAGTTCGGCGATGCTGGCCGGCATGTCCTCGCCGTCCGAATCCATGGTAACGATGCACTCGGCCGAACTGGCGAAGCGCTCGGCAGCGTAGCTCAGGCCGACAGCGATGGCACGCTGGTGGCCCTCGTTGCGCTTGAGCGCGATCACTGTTCCGGTGACGCCGGCCTGCTCCAGCCAGGAGATGGAGACCGGTTGCTGCACCGAGCCGTCGTCCACCGCGACCACGTGAATGCCGTCCGCGTAAAGCTTGCCAAGTTCCTTGAACAGGCGCGTGCTGGCTTGCGCGTCTTCGTAGACCGGCATGACGACCACCAGCAAGCCGCGCTGTTCGCCGGTCATGCGGCGATCCGCTGGCGGAAGTAGGCGATGGTGCGCTCGAGGCCTCGCTCCAGCGGCACGGCAGGCTCCCAACCGAGCGACGCGCGAGCCAGCGCGATGTCCGGCCGGCGCTGGCGTGGATCGTCGGAAGGCAGAGGTTCGAACTTCAGGACGCTCGTCGACTTCGTCAGCTTCAACACCAGTTGCGCCAGTTCCAGCATCGTGAACTCGATCGGGTTGCCGACATTCACCGGGCCGGTGAATTCTGGTGGCGTGCCCATCAGACGCACCATCCCGTCGATCAGGTCGTCGACGTAGCAGAAGCTGCGGGTCTGCGAGCCGTCGCCGTAGATCGTGATCGGCTGGCCCTGTAGCGCCTGCACGATGAAGTTGCTGACCACCCGGCCGTCGTGCGGATGCATGTTGGGGCCGTAGGTGTTGAAGATGCGCATCACCTTGATCTGCAGATGGTGCTGGCGCCAGTAGTCGAAGAACAGCGTTTCGGCGCAGCGCTTGCCCTCGTCGTAGCAGCTGCGAATGCCCACCGGATTGACCTTGCCCCAATAGGATTCCGGCTGCGGGTGCACCTCGGGGTCGCCGTAAACCTCGGAGGTCGAAGCCTGCAGGATCCTGGCCTTGACGCGCTTGGCCAGCCCCAGCATGTTGATGGCGCCGTGCACGCTGGTCTTGGTGGTCTGGACCGGGTCGTGCTGGTAGTGCACCGGCGACGCCGGGCAGGCCAGGTTGTAGATCTCGTCGACCTCGACGTAGAGCGGAAAAGTCACGTCGTGGCGCATCAGCTCGAAGTTGGGCCGTTGCAGCAGCGGCTGGATATTGGCTTTGGCGCCGGTGAAGAAGTTGTCCACGCACAGCACGTCGTGCCCTTCGTCGACCAGCCGGCGGCACAGGTGCGAGCCGAGAAATCCGGCCCCGCCGGTGACAAGGATTTTTTTGGTCATGGGTTCAGGCCCGGTTGTCGGATTGCGGCGAAGCGCGCCGGGCTCGGCGATTCCATCGCCTGCAACACCAGAAATGTACTGCCCAGGTAAGCGAAGAGCGCCAGCATCATGGTGCGCTCGGCACTGGTCGCCAGGTGCCACGCCACGTCGTGCGGCGTGCCCAGGTAAACCAGGAACATGCCGGCGCTGTACAGCGTGGCCACCAGCGCCGGGAAAGCCGCCGAAGCAGGCACCGTCGTTTGCAGGATCCGCGCCAGCAGCGCGGTGCCGAGGAACAAGGCGGCCGCGGTGCCGGCGCCGCTCTGGACGACCAGGGACTGGGCAACGAGTGGCAAGCGTCCTTCCTGCAGCCGCTGCCAGACCCGGACCGCCGAACCGGCGCCGATTTCCATGTCGTTCGCAAGCTGCCACTGCTGCTTGGTGAACGTCCATGCGATGAAGCCGAGACACGGCAGCAACAGGGCGATCCAGACGCCGGCCGGCCACCGGAGCGATCTCTGTGCCGAGCGGGCACTGGCGCTGACGCAGAACCAGGCGATCAATCCCGCGCCCACGCACAGCACGACCAGCAGGCCTTCGTTCTTCAGGTTGCCGGCGACACCCAGGAAAGCCCCGCCGCAGGCCAGGTCCAGTGGCGCCGAGGTTGACAGCCAGCGGGCCAGATAGAGCATGCCGACGACGGCGTACAGGCACAGGTAGGTGTCGGCATACCCGTTCCAGAGAAACTCCTTGGTGCCCAGCAACAATCCGGCGGCCAGGAACAGCAGACTCAACCCAATGCGCCGCGCCAGGCCCATGAAGGCGATGACGACCGGGGCCAGCAGCACCAGCAGGCTCGCCTTCGGGATGAATTCGTTCCACAGGCCCCAGACGTGGGCGAACTGGGCCGCGAGCAGCGGCAACAGCTTCGGGTAATCGCCATGCGAGAAGCCATAAGCCCGGTTGGTCCAGCCTGGACTGGCCACCAGGCCATCGCCGAAGAAAATGCGTCGGGCGCTGAAGAACCAGACCGAGCGCGCGTCCCAGCCTTGCAGCGGCTCGAACAGAATCGCACCGGCAGCACCCAGGACCAGCGCCGCGCTGAGCAGCCAGCGGATCCAGCCCATGGCGAGCAAGCCGGCGAGCGCGCGCGGCTGGCGAGCCAGCGCCCATGCCAGCGACGCGGCGGCGATCGCGCCGCCGGCGATCAACACCCAACGCAATTCGGAAAGCAGCGTTCCAAGCGCGTAGTTCAACGACAATCCCGCGGCGCAGGCCAGCGCCAGTTGCTGTGCCTTGTCGGAACGCAAGTGCATGGGTTCTGGTTGCGCCAGCAGCGCAACTGTCACGCCCATCGCCGCGACCAAAGGCAGCGCCAGGAACACCCAAATGAAATCAGGAGCAGTTTGCAAGAACCACCTCCTGCCGGATCGCCACCGCCGTGCAGCTGGGTGGGACTTGCTCAGCGACCAGCAACAGCAGATGCGGTGCCTGTGCGCTCCACTGGATCGGGTACGTGCTCTCCGCAAGACGCTGCACGACGGACGTGTCGGCGTCCCGGGCGATCCCGTCGGAGTAGCGGAAAGATTGCGCCCGGTTCTCGCGCAGCAGGACGAGCATCGCCTGGACTTTGGCCGGCAGCACACCTTCACCAGCGCGCTCGGTCCGCCATTCCTGGCGCAATGCATCGCGACGCGGCCACCACTCGGAATAGAAAGCGGACAGCGTTTCGGGCGTGACCAGCATTGTTGGAAACAGGTGAATCGTCATCCCGAGCACCAGCACGACGCCCAACTGCCTAAGCCAATACAGCACCCCAGCTCCTGTGAAAGGTCCCACCCGCGCTCGGATTGTAGGCATTTGGCATGCGGATCCGCTACCAATTCAGGAGCTTTCGAGCGAACCGCGACAAGGCGCCGATATAGTCATGCCCATGGGAAGCAGCGATGGCGCCTGAGGCGAGACGTCCGAGGAGCCGCAGCGTGCTGCGACTCGCTGCGCTGGCGCAGCGCCGCGTCGCCCGGCTGGATCCCACAGTGCGCGGCTTGCTTTGGGCGGTGGCCTCGGGCCTGCTGTTTGTCCTGCTCAACACCATGATGCGGGGACTGTCGCTGGCACTCGATGCCTTCCAGACCCAGTTCCTGCGTTACGCCTTCGGCTTGCTGGTGATGCTGCCGTTCATTCTTCGCAGCGGAATGGGCGCCTACAAGCCGCACAACGTCAAAGGACAGTTTGTGCGCGGAGCGGTTCATACCCTGGGTTTGTGCCTGTGGTTTGTCGCAGTTCCCCATGTGACCCTGGCCGACACGACCGCGCTGGGCTTCACCACCCCGATTTTCATCATGATCGGCGCGGTACTGGCGTTTCGTGAACGGCTGCACTGGGAGCGCTGGCTGGCAGCGCTGATCGGCTTTGGCGGGGTGCTGATCGTCGTCGCGCCCAAGCTGTCCGTTGCCGGCGGTGGCACCGGTGGCGGCTTTTACATGCTGGTCATGCTGGCGTCCGCGCCGCTGTTCGCCGCGTCCTTCCTGCTGACCAAAGCGTTGACCCGTTTCGACCGCGCCGAGGTGATCGTGGTCTGGCAATCGATCACCGTGACGCTGTTCAGCCTGCCGTTGGCGCTGTTGAACTGGCAGACTCCTTCGCCGCTGCAATGGGCAGCGTTCCTGATGTGCGGCGTCCTGGGCAGCGCCGGCCACTATTGCCTGACCCGCTCGTTCACGATTGCCGATATCTCAGCGACGCAATCAGTGAAGTTCCTGGAGCTGGTGTGGGCCGCCGCGCTCGGCTGGCTGGTGTTCGCCGACCCGCCAAGCCGCTCGACCCTGATCGGTGGCGTGGTGATCTGCGCCTCG
>JAJAZH010000006.1 GCA_026785815.1 Ramlibacter sp.
CCGGCGCGTACGAGATCCCGCGGCTCACGCGCTTTTGCGGGCGCTGGATCCGTCACTGCGGCTGGACTCCGGACCATGTGCTGCGGCTGTTTCGCCGCGGCCAGGCCCGTTTCTCGGACGATCTGGTGCACGAGCGCGTGATCGCGGAACTCGGGACCCGGCCCGGGCGTCTTACCAGTCCGTTGCTCCATGACAGCTATCCAACCTCCGCCCACTACTGGCGCAAACTCGAGTCCTATAGCCAGGCCTGGGCTCGCCAGCAGCATGCCCGGGGCCGCCGCACCTCGATGGCGCGGGCCGGCGCGGCCGGTGCGGTGGCCTTCCTGCGCAGCTACCTGCTGCGGCTGGGCTTTCTGGACGGCGCCATGGGTTTTGCCGTGTGTACGATGCAGGCCCAAGCCGCCTTCGGCAAATATTTCGCGCTTTATTGCCTGAACCGACAAGATGACCCAAGCCTTCCCGAACCTCCCTCCTGAATTGCGGCGGCGCGCGCTGCTGGCCGGCTTGCTGGCCGCACCGATCGGTCTGGCGCACGCGCAGTTCCGGGTCGAAGTGACCGGCGTCGGCCTGACCCAGCTGCCGATCGCGATCGCGCCGTTTCGCGGCGACGAGCAGGCGCCGCAGAAGATCGCCGCCGTGGTCCAGGCCGACCTGGAGCGCAGCGGCCAGTTCCGCGTGATCGATTCCGCCGGCACGGTGCTCGACGAGAGCAGCCGCCCCGACGTCGCGCCGTGGCGCCAGAAGGGCGCCGACTCGCTGGCGGCTGGCAGTGTCACGCGGCTGGCCGACGGCCGCTACGACGTCCGCTTCCGTCTCTGGGACGTGGTGCGGGCGCAGGAGCTCGGCGTGCTGGGACTGGTCGTCACCCAGGGCGACCTGCGGCTGGCGGCGCACCGGATCGCCGACTTCATCTACGAAAAGCTGACCGGCGAGAAGGGCGTGTTCTCCACCCGCATCGCCTATGTCACCAAGGCCGGCAGCCGCTACAACCTGTGGGTGGCGGACGCCGACGGCGAGAACCCCCAATCGGCTTTGGCCAGCGCCGAGCCGATCATTTCGCCGTCCTGGTCCCCCAACGGCAGCCAGGTGGCTTATGTGTCGTTCGAGTCGCGCAAACCGGTGGTCTATGTGCACGAGGTCTATGGCGGCAAGCGCCGGTTGATCGCGAACTTCCGCGGCTCCAACAGCGCGCCGGCCTGGTCGCCCGATGGCCGCACTCTGGCCGTCACGTTGAGCCGCGACGGCGGCTCGCAGCTCTACACCATCGATGCCAACGGCGGCGAGCCGCGGCGGCTTACCCAGTCGTCGAGCATCGACACCGAACCGGCGTTCGCGCCCGACGGTCGCAGCATCTATTTCGTGAGCGACCGCGGTGGCGCACCGCAGATCTACCGCATGCCTGCCAGCGGCGGCAATCCCGAGCGCGTCACCTTTACGGGGAGTTACAACATATCGCCGGCGGTCAGCCCCGATGGCCGCTCGCTTGCGTACATTTCCCGCATCAACGGCGCCTTCAAGCTGCAGGTGATGGAGCTGGGCGGCAATACGGTCAACACACTGACGGACACCACTGCGGACGAGCGGCCCAGTTTCGCTCCCAACGGCCGGCTGATCGTTTACGCCACGCGGCAGAACGGCCGGGAAGCCCTGATGACCACCACCCTGGACGGCAAGATCAAGGCCCGGCTGGCGGGGCAGGGCGGCGACATCCGCGAGCCCGATTGGGGCCCGTTCCAGAAATGAAATTTTTCCCTTCAGGAGGTTTTCTTTGATGTTCAAACGCATGTTCACGGCCTGTGCCGTGGCCGCCTTGCTGGCGGGCTGCGCCTCCGGCGTGAAGCTGGACGACGTGCCGGTGGAAGACCGCAGCGGCAGCCCGGTTCAGGCGCCTGGCGCCGGCACCGGGACCGGCTCGGGCGCCGCCACGGGCCGCGCCACCCAGAGCGCGATCACGCCGGTCGAGACCGGTGTGCGAGCCGACGACAGCCAGGGGCCGGCGAGCGTCGGGCGCATCGTCCTGTTCGACTACGACAGCTACGTGATCAAGCCCGAGTTCCAGAACCTGATCGAGTCGCACGCCCGTTTCCTCAGGGCCAATGGCGCCCGCAAGGTGATGGTCGAGGGCCATACCGACGAGCGCGGCGGCCGCGAGTACAACCTGGCCCTGGGCCAGCGCCGCGCCGAAGCAGTGCGCCGCTCGCTGGGCCTGCTCGGCATCGCCGACAACCAGGTCGAGGCGGTGAGCTTCGGCAAGGAAAAGTCGGCCGCGCAGGGCAGCGACGAAGCCTCCTGGGCCCAGAATCGCCGCGCCGAGATCGCGTACCGCTGATGGGTACCGGATTGGCCACGCCGTGGCGCCCGCTGGCGGCGGCGGTCCTGGCCGCCACCGCATGGCTGGTCCTGCCGGCGCAGGCGGCGCTGTTCGAAGACGACGAAGCCCGTCGGGCGATTCTCGACCTGCGGGGTCGGGTCGAGCAGCAGCGCCAAGCCGCCGACGCATCGATCCAGCGCCAGGCCGACGAACTGCGCCGGGCCGGCGAAGAAAACGGTTTGCTACGCCGCAGCCTGCTCGACCTGCAAAACCAGATCGAGTCGCTGCGTGCAGAGATCGCGCGCATGCGCGGCCAGAACGAACAGCTGTCGCGCGACATTTCGGAAGTGCAGCGCAACCAGAAGGACGTAGCGGTCGGAGTCGAAGAGCGGCTGCGCAAGTTCGAGCCGATCAAGGTGACGGTCGATGGCCGCGAGTTCACCGCCGACCCGGCCGAAAGCCGCGACTATGACGCTTCGATGGCGATCTTCCGGCGCGGCGACTTCCCGGCGGCCCAGACGGCGTTCACCGAGTTCCTGCGGCGCTATCCGCAAACCGGCTACCGCACCAGCGCGCTGTTCTGGGTCGGCAACGCGCAGTACGCCAATCGCGACTACCGCGGCGCCATCGCCAACTTCCGCGCGCTGCTGGCCCAGGCGCCCGATCACGCCCGTGCTCCGGAAACGCTGCTGTCGATCGCCAATTGCCAGATCGAGTTGAAGGACGCCCCGGGCGCGCGCCGCACTCTGGAAGATTTGATGCGCGCCTATCCGCAGTCCGAAGCGGCCAACGCGGCGCGCGAGCGGCTGGCGCGGGTTCGCTGAACGGCGTGGCCGGCGAGGCTGATTTCCAGCGGCGGTTCGGCGGGACGGAGCGTCTGTACGGCGTCGACGGCGCCCGGGCGATTTGGCGCGCGCACGTCGCTGTCGTCGGCATCGGCGGCGTCGGTTCCTGGGCGGCCGAAGCGCTGGCGCGCAGCGGCGTCGGCCAGCTCACGCTGGTCGACCTGGACCACGTCGCCGAATCCAACATCAACCGCCAGGTCCACGCGCTTGCCGGCACCGTCGGCCAGGCCAAGGTGGTGGCGATGGCCGAGCGGATCGCGCAGATCAACCCGGACTGCCGCGTCCACCGGGTCGAGGAATTCGTCGAACCGGGCAATTGGCCGCAGCTGTTGCCCCCCGGGGTGACAGCCGTCGTCGATGCGTGCGACCAGATGAAGGCCAAGGTCGCGATGGCCGCCTGGGCGCGCCTGACCGGCCTGCTTTTCATCAGCGTCGGCGCCGCCGGTGGCAAGCGGCTGGCCCACAAGGTCGATGTCGACGACCTGGCGAACACCACCCACGACCCGCTGTTGGCGCAGTTGCGCTATCAGTTGCGCAAGCACCATGACGCACCGCGGGAGGGCCGCAAGATCGGCATCGCCTGCGTGTTCAGCCGCGAGGCCGTCGCCCCGCCGGATCCTTCGTGCGCCGTGAACGGCGGCGGCGATGAAAATGGAAATGGAAATGGAAATGGAAGTGGCAATGAAAATGTCGAGGGCGATGGCACGCTCAACTGCCATGGCTACGGCTCGGCCGCGAGCGTCACCGCCACCTTCGGCCTGTGCGCCGCCGGCTGGCTGATGGACCGCCTGGCCAGCCAGAAACCGGTTTCAGCCACGTTATAATCGCAGGCTTTGCTGCAGCGATAACAAGGAAAGCAGCACGAGATTTCCGGGCCGTCCAACGGTTCGGGGAACCGCGACGCAGCGATGTGGCGCGGCGCGTGGGACGTTAGCTCAGTTGGTAGAGCAGCGGACTTTTAATCCGTTGGTCGCAGGTTCGAATCCCGCACGTCCTACCATGACAGATCAGGAAAGCCTGCTATCAATACGATAGTCGGCTGTCCTCTGCTTGGTACCATGTAGCCATGCCGGTGGCCACACCATGGGCCATTCTTCTGATCGGCATTGCGGTCTTGGCGTCGGCGCGATGGTCATGGCAACCGGTGAATACCCGTTCACTCACAGGCGGACAGAGAGCGGGCCGCGCTGGATGAATCAAGCGGACTTCGGACGCTCTCCTCAAACACCAGCTCCCGTTCCTCAGCGGTGATCGCCAAGTCATGGGCGCTCCTCCGAACCTACAGGCTCCTTAGTTCGCCTGGCGAACGGTATGAAAAGCACAACTGTCAGGGTGAGGGCGGCAATCATCATCCACGCGTCATTGATGGCCAGGGTCAGCCCGGCTTTTTCGACCAGTGGTTGCATCAATGCCTGCCTGACGGTATCGATCGGTCCAGGCCCTTCAGCGAGAAATCGGTCGAGCGGGATCCCTACAAATTTCGCCGTGGCCACATCGCCCTCAATCAATTTGCGCACGATGGCGTTGGCATGCAGCGTTGAACGACTGTAGATGACCGTATCGATCAACGCGAGTCCGATCGCGCCGCCAAGGTTGCGCATCAGATTGAACATGCCGCTTGCATCGGGCACCCGTTTCAGGTCCAGGCCGCCCAGGGCCATGCGAGTGGGCGGCAACAGGCAGAACATGATCGCAACGCCGCGCACGACCTGCGGCCAGAACATGGCGTCGCCATCGGTTTCAGGGGTCTGAACCATGCTCAGGCCCAGGCCCAGGGCAAACAGTGCGAATCCGCCCGCTGAAAGCAGACGC
>JAJAZH010000007.1 GCA_026785815.1 Ramlibacter sp.
CCGCGCAGGTAGCTCACGGTGAAGTCGAAGGCCGCATTGGCGATTCCGAGGTAGGTCGGCGCCAGCGTGAAGAACATCGCCGGCCAGGTCCGCGCGCCCTGGTAGTAGACGCCACGCGGCATCAGCTGCTCGTCGTCGGTGACCAACACGTTGTCGAAGCCCAGGTTGCGGCTGACCGTGCCGCGCATTCCCAGCGGATTCCAGTCGCCGCTGACCGTGACGCCGGGGCTGGCGGCCGGCACCGCGAGATACAGTGTGTCGCGCGCATCGAGGTGCGAATCGCCCCCCGTCGCTGCAGGCGAAGGTTGGTCCTTCTGCTCGGTGCACAAAATGCCGTAGTAGTGCGCCGCGCCCGACAGCGAAGCGAAGATCTTGCGGCCGTTGATGCGCCAGCCGCCTTCCACCTTGGTGGCGGTGGTGCCGAACGGCGCGCGCCCGGCGGCGGCGGCGCTGCCCTCTGAAAACGGCTGCGCGTAGATGGCGCCGTCATCGACCACCCGCGCGAAGTGCAGCCGACGCCGCCTGGCATGCTCGCCGCGCTGGGCCTCGGTCATCGGGATGCCATCGGCCAGCACGCCGGTCCACAGCGTCGACGAGATGTGCATGTTCCATGTCAACGCGGTGGCCCCGCAGAACCGGCCGATCTCGGCCGCCACCATCATGTAGGTCGCGTAGTCGGCGCCGCCGCCGCCGTCCGCCTTCGGAACGCACAACGCAAGCAGGCCGGACTCGCGCAGGTCATCGAAGTTCGCGAACGGAAAACTCGCGCCCTCGTCCCACTGCGAAGCCCGCGCGGCGAACCGGCTGGCGCCGAGCTCATGCGCCAGCGACAGCAGCGCGCGCTGCTGCGGCGTGAACGGCAGGTCGCCGACAGCGGGCGTGAAGGCGAGGGCCGGCATTGCATCCATGGTCTTTCCTTTCGGGTCGTTCACTTGCGCGTCGCTCGGGCCGGGTCAGTGCAGCAGCCGCGGCAAGGCCAGGAAATTGAGCACCAGCGTGTCGAAATCGTCGGGCGCTTCCAGGTTCTGCAGGTGGCCGACGCCGGCCATCTCGATGAACGTGCTGCCAGGGATCGAACCCGCCATCTTCTTCACCACCGCGGGCGGCGCGTTGCGATCGTGCTCACCGGCGATCAGCAGGGTCGGCACCCGGATCTGGGGCAGGTTCGCGCGCCGGTCGAAGCTGACCAGTGCTTCCAGCGCCCGCCGATAAGTCGATGGATTGACCAGGCTCATGCAATGGGTCGCCAGCTGCAGGCCCTCGGGCAGGGCCGCAGGGCCGGCCATTTCCGGCACCAGCTGGGCGGCGAGCTGGGCCATGCTCTGGCCGGCGTCGAGCGGCGCCGTGCGTTCGGCGATGAAGCTGCGTTGCCAGCCGCCGTCCGGTTTTCCGAACGACGGGGAGGTGCCGCACAGGATCAACTTGCCGACCAGCTCGGGCCGGCGTGCCACCACTTCCTGCGCCACCATGCCGCCCATGCTGTGGCCCAGCAGCGTGACCTCGCCGCACCTCAGGCTCTCGATCAAGGCGATGCAGCTTTCGGCCAGGCCCTTGAAGGTATAGGGCTCGATCGGAGCGCTGTGGCCGTAGCCCGGCATGTCCCAGGCCACCGCGCGGTAACCGACGGAGGCCAGAGTCTCCACCTGCGGCGCGAAAGCCAGGTGGCCGCCGCCGATGCCGTGCAGCATCAGCACCGTCGGGCCGCCGCCCAGCGTGCTGAACTTCGGAATGCGGGGCGTCATGCCAGCACCCGGCCTTGCTCGACCACCGTCACGCCGTCGAGCGCCACCGTGCAGTTGCGCAGCGGCAGGTCGAAGTGGCCCAGCGTGTGCCGGCCGGCCACTTCGTTGGCGCCGGTGCTGTACAGGAAGTTGCCGGCGAAGGCGCGCAGCTCGGTGCCGTTGAAATCGCGCTTGTCGTACAGCGCCATGCTGTCCCAGCGAGCCTTCGGATTCAGGCCCCAGCCGAGGTGGCTGACGGCATAGGCGTTGCGGTCGGACCAGGCCGCCCAGTTGCTGCGCATCAACTCGACGTCGACGCCGCTGCCCTCGATTCGGGTGACGAAATCGTCCTCGATCACCAGTCGCACCGGCCGCTCCAGGTAGCGCTTGAAGGTGAGGTTGACGTCGCCCTCGTCCAGCACCAGCGTCCCGTTGACGCTGCCCGCCGCCGGGAACGCCAGCACCAGGCCGCCCGGCCAGTGGCTGATGGTGCCGGGCCGGCCGGTGTAGCCCCAGTTGCCGCCACAGGTGGCGCCGGCCAGCGCCACCGACAGCTCGGTGCCGGCGGCGGAAGTGACGCGCATCTGCCGGGCGCCGCGCAAGCGTTTGAGCTGCTCCTTGACCAGCGGCTCCAGCAAGTCGTCCGGCACCAGCCGCGCCAACGCCTCCGGATGCTCGTTGCTGACATAGAGCACGCGAGCGCCACCCTTCAGGATCGCCGGCAGTTCGGCCGCGTGCATCAGGCCTTCAACCGTGCAGTCGACCACCAGCGTGCTGGCGGCGAGCGCAGCGACCACCGGGGCGATCTGCTGGATGGCGTCCGACGCGCCGGTGGAGCGAACCCCCGGCCGGCCCGCCGCAAAGACGCTGGGCACCTGCAGCGTGAACACGGTGCAGCCGATCCGAGCCGCCGCCTGCCGGGCCAGCTCGGGCAGGATCGGCCGGCTCTGGCTTTCGCACAGCACCGCCACCGTGTCGCCGGGTTGCAGGGCGCAGCGCCGCAACACGCTCTCGAAAGCATCAATCCACGCGGGCTCGGCGATTTCCTGAAGCATGGTCGGGGGCACCGGTTCGGAAACAGGTCGGCAACACGGGCCGGCGCTGTTTTGGGAAAAGACGATATTATTCATGAAATTTCATGCAATCGCCACCATGAACCCGCCCCGCAAAGCCCAGCCGCCGAGTTTTTCGGCGCAGGAATTCCGCACCGCGCTGGGCATGTTCGCGACCGGCGTCACCATCGTCACAGCCCGCTCCCAGGACGGCGGAGTGATCGGCCTGACCGCCAACTCCTTCAATTCGGTTTCGCTCGATCCGCCGCTGGTGTTATGGAGCCTGGCCCGGGCGGCGGCATCGATGGCCGCCTTTCGCAACGGCTCCCATTACGCGATCAACGTGCTGGCAGCCGACCAGAAGGCGCTGGCGGAGCGGTTCGCGCTGCGCGGCGCCGACCGCTTCAAGGACGTGGCCTACGGCGAGGGCATCGGCGGCGCCCCGTTGCTGGATGGCGCCGCGGCCACCTTCGAATGCTTCAACCGCAGCCGGTATGAAGAAGGCGACCACATCATCTTCGTGGGCGAGGTCGAGCGCTGCAGCTTCCGCCCGGGCGCCTCGCCGCTGCTGTTCCACGGCGGCCGGTTCTATACCGAGCATCCCTTGTGAAACCTTGTGGGACAGACCAGGAGCGATGCGCTAACAGCGCAGGGCACTGCTCTGTCCCCAACCATTCAGAACCTTGTGGGACAGACCAGAGGCAATGCGCTAACAGCGCAGGGCACTGCTCTGTCCCCAACCATTCAGAACCTTGTGGGACAGACCAGAGGCAATGCGCTAACAGCGCAGAGCACTGCTCTGTCCCCAAC
>JAJAZH010000008.1 GCA_026785815.1 Ramlibacter sp.
GACACTTCATAGGTCACGCAATAGTCCAGCGCCACCAGTTCGAACTCCTCCGGGCGGTGCATGACGCGCAGCACTTCCAGCCGCAGCTTCCACCAGGCCGGATTGGCGGATTTGTCGCCCGACGGCGTCGCGGTCTTGAGCACGTTCTCAAGGTTGTCGGCGCCGATGAAACGCAGTTGCACCGTTTGCGTGGCCCACTGCGTGAACAGCCGGGTCAGGCCCTCCAGCGCCGCTTCGTCGATCGTGTTGAGCTTGTTCCAGTTCAGGCGCCAGGGCTGCGGCGCCTTGGCCAGGGCCGCGTTCAGCGCAGCGAGCGTCTGGGTGCCTAAAATCGACGGCGAGTTCCAGTCGGCGGTCTGCTTCGACGTCGGCGCGGCGGACGCCTGCGGCGCAGTCATCCGGCTCACCGCATCGGGCAGCGAGATCCATTGCGGCGCCGAGCGCGCAAAGCGGCTGGCGAAATCGATCGCTGCGGCTTCGTAACGATCGAGCTGGCCAGTGGCGCGGTAGAGATCGAACAGCGTCAGCCAGGTTTCGTCATGGTTGATGCGCTGCCCCTGCGGCGAGAGCACGTCCAGCAAGCCCGCCTCTGCGCCGGCGTCATCGCCGTTGGCGAAGCGGATTGCCGCCTCCTCGAGCTCCGGATCGTGGGCGAATTCGTCGACGTCGATGGCGATCAGCTTGGATGCCGAAAACACGCTGTTGCTGTTGGTCACCGAATCGCGGCCCCGGGTCGACACCGGGACCGAAGGCGAAAAACCCGCAGCCCGCGGCGAGGCCACGGCGATCGGACGCGCGTTCGGCGCTGCGACCGGTTTCTGCTGCTCGGCCTCCGTTTTGGCCGGTGCCTGGACTGCTGGGGCCGGCGCACCGGGCTGCGGTTTCGCAGCGGTTGCTGCGGCGGCCGCTGTGGCCGCAGGCGCAGCAGTCGCCGGCGCCGGGGGATTGGGCGTCAGCGGCTGCGGCGCCGTGCGGGTGTAGGAATTGGGCCGGTTCGGCGGCAAGGGAGACCGCGCCGGCGCTTCCGGTGGCGGCGGGACCGGGTCGAGCATGGCCGCGCCGGTGCTGCCGCGCAGGGACGCGTCCCCGTGCTTGGTCTTCCACCACTGCATCGACATCTGGGCTTCGATCTCGTCGATCTTCTTGAGCGTCGTCGCGCGGTCGTCGGGCTTGGACGGCATCGAACTCTGGAAGAACGAGGGCCGGGCCATCGGGTCCTGTCCCGCCATCACCTCGCTGCGGCGCATCTTGCGCAGCATGTCGAACTCGCGCTTGCGGACAAAGTCGTTGCGCCGCTTGCGCTCGATCATCTCCTTGAGCATCTGCTTGGAGTAGCTGCTCTCGCGATCGGTTTCCGGCTGGTCGAGGTCGGACCAGTTGGTGGTCGGGTTGCGAACGAATTTGACGACCTTGGACAGCAGGCCGGAATCGTCTTTGGACATTGCTGGAGTCGTTCGGTGCAGTGCGGTGCGCGGATCGGGCCGGGGGCGGCCTCAGTCCCCGAACATCTTCTGTTTCAGCTCCCGGCGCTGCTGCGCCTCCAGCGACAGCGTGGCGGTCGGACGCGCCAGCAACCGGCCGACGCCGATCGGCTCGCCGGTTTCGTCGCAGTAGCCATAGTCGCCCGCGTCGATGCGCACGATCGACTGCTCGATCTTCTTGAGCAACTTGCGCTCGCGGTCGCGGGTTCTGAGCTCCAGCGCGTGCTCTTCCTCGATCGTCGCGCGGTCGGCCGGGTCGGGGACGATCACGGTGTCCTCGCGCAGATGCTCGGTGGTTTCGCCGGCGCTGTTGAGGATTTCCTGTTTGAGCTGCGCTAGCTTCAGGCGGAAAAACGCCATCTGCTTCTCGTTCATGTACTCCGAATCGGCCATCGCCATGACTTCGGCGTCACTGAGCTGGTCGACCGTCTTGGTTTTCCAGTTGTTGGCCAGCTTCGGGTCTTTCTTGATCGCGACCATCGGCGGCGCGGGCAGGACGGGAGGGGGCATGGTGTGGGTGTAGCTCGATTTCGCAGCGGTCGAGGCCACGGATTGCGCCATCGAAGGCACCGTGATCTGCGCCAGCCGCGCGGAAGGCTTGGTGGCCCGCGCCGGCGCCCCGACCTGCACCACAGGCATCGGACGGGGCGGGTCGGCGCGAACCGGAGCCGACGCCTTGGGCGCCGGGGTGGCTTTTTTGGAAACGGCTTTTGGTGCTGGCGCGGCCTTGGCCTTGGCAGTCGGCTTGGCCGATGCGGACGGTGTCTTGGCTGTCAATGGCTTCTTCATTGCGGGCTTGGCCGCGGTCTTTTCCACTGTCTTGGAATGCTTGGCGGCTGCGCGGGATTTCGCGGCCGGCTTGGCGGATTTTTTTGCTGGCGCCTTGGCGGCCGGCCTGGACTTGGCAACCGGCTTGTTGGTGACCGGCTTGGCGACGGCTTTGCTGACGGGCTTGGGCTTGGCAGCGGGCTTGCTTTTAGCTGCGGGCTTGGCCGGCGCCTTGGCGGTTTTCTTGGCCGGGGCCGGCTTGGTTCTGGAACCCGCCTTGGCTGGTTTGGCCGCAGCCTTGGTTTGGGGCTTCAAATCCAGTCTCCTCGCAACGACGCTGGCATGGGCGCGGACTGGGTCAGCCGGCCTGCTTTTTTCTGGTGGGGGTTCGCCTTCATGAGTGCGAGTTATACCCTGATTGCCGCGCTCCAGACCGCCGTCAAAGGGTCTGTACCCATGGCTCTCCAGCGATGGCCCGCCAGAGGAGCCACGCGCGAGTTGCAGAATCGAGACAGTCGTCAGGCCCACGCCCCCGCAAAACGGGCGCGCAAGCCGACTTCAAACCAGGCATTGCTCCAGCCCCTGCAGGAAAATGTCCTTGGGCAGGTCGATGCCGATGAACACCATCTTGCTGTTGGGGGTCTCGTCAGCCCCCCAATGCGGGCCAAGGTCGCTCCCCATCAGCTGGTGCACGCCCTGGAAAATCACCTTGCGCTCGGTGCCTTTCATGCTCAGCACGCCCTTGTAGCGCAGCATCCGGGGACCGTAGATGTTGACCACCGCCCCCAGGAAATCCTCCAGCTTGGCCGGATCGAACGGGCGTTCCGACCGGAACACGAAGCTCTTGACGTCGTCGTCATGGTGGTGGTGGTGCCCGTGCCCGCCGCCGGCGTGCGATGGGTGGTCGCATTGTTCACCCTGCTCGTGCCCAGCCTCATGGCCATGCTCGGGCGAGTTGTGCTGGCCGACCGGGCCGAGCTGCGCCGGTTCTTCCTTCAGGAAGTCCGGATCGATGTCGAGCTTCGAATTGAGGTTGAAGCCGCGCAGGTCGAACACCTCGCTCAGGCCGACCTCGCCGAAGTGCACTGCCTTCATCGGCGCCCGCGGGTTCATGTGTTTCAAGCGGTGCATCAGCGCCTCGGTCTCGCCCTGGGCGACCAGGTCGGTCTTGCTGATGAAGATCTGGTCGGCGAAACCGACCTGGCGCCGGGCCTCCTGGCGGTCGTTGAGCTGCTGTGGCGCGTGCTTGGCGTCGACCAGGGTCAGGATCGAGTCGAGCAGGTAGGTCTCGGCGATCTCGTCGTCCATGAAGAAGGTCTGCGCCACCGGACCGGGATCGGCCAGGCCGGTGGTCTCGATCACCACCCGGTCGAAGTCCAGCAGGCCCTTTCGCTTCTTGGCGGCAAGCAGCTGCAGGGTGGCCCGCAGATCCTCGCGGATGGTGCAGCAGATGCAGCCGTTGCTCATCTGGATGATCTGCTCCTTGGTCTCCGAAACGAGGATGTCGCTGTCGATGTTTTCTTCGCCGAATTCGTTCTCGATGATGGCGATCTTCTGGCCGTGGGCTTCGCCCAGCACCCGCTTGAGCAGGGTGGTCTTGCCGGAGCCGAGGAAGCCGGTGAGGATGGTGGCGGGGATGAGGCTCATGGGATGTCCAGAAAGGGGCAGAGGTGGGGCAGTTTAGCGGCCTGCCAAGGGCGCGTGGGCAATGCGGACAAGCGGTCTCATTTCTTCAGCACCACCAGCCCCTTCAAGTACTCGCCCTCCGGGAACTCGAGCGTCATCGGATGGTCCGGCGCGCCGCCGAGCCGCTCGGTGATGTAGCCGTCGACCCCGGCATCGGCGCCGGCCGACGCCACGATCTTGTGGAACAGGTCGGCGCTGATCCCGCCGGAACAGGAGAAGGTGAACAGCACGCCGCCGGGCTCCAGCAGCTTGAGCGCGAGCCGGTTGATGTCCTTGTAGGCGCGCGCCGCCCGGTCCGCGTGGGCTGCGGTCGGCGCCAGCTTCGGCGGATCGAGCACGATCGCGTCGAAAGTCCGCCCTTCCTCAATCAAGCGGCGCAGCGACGCGTTGACATCGGCGTCCAGGAAGTCGGCCCGGGCCGGATCGAAGCCGTTGCGTTCGACATTTGCCCGCGCCCGTTGCAGCGCCGGCGCCGACGAGTCGATCGAAGTGACATGGGCCGCGCCGCCAGTCAGCGCGGCCACGGTGAAACCGCCGGTGTAGCAATAGCAGTTGAGCACCCGCTGCAACTTCAGGCGCCGCACCTGATCGGCGAACTTGCGCCGGCTGTCGCGCTGGTCGAGATAGAAGCCGGTCTTGTGGCCGGTGGCGATGTCCAGCGTGAGCCGCCAGCCGTGCTCGTGGAGTGTGAGCTCGGTGGGACCGTCGCCGCGCAGCCAGCCGCTGGCCGGCTGCAGCCCTTCGAGCGCGCGCGAGTTCGTGTCCGACCGCTCGTACAGGCGCGGGAGCCCGGTCTCGGCCAGCAACGCATCGGCCAGCACGGCCTTCCAGCGCTCGGCGCCGGCCGAGAGGAACTGCGCCACCAACGTGTCGCCGTAGCGGTCGACGATCAGGCCGGGCAGGCCGTCGGATTCGCCGTGCACCAGCCGCATGGCATCGCTGTGAATGTCGAAGCGGGCGCGGGCCCGGATCGCAGTCGCCACCTTCGCGGCCATCAGCACGTTGTCGATGCGCTGGGCCGGATCGAAACTCCAGGCCCGCGCGCGGATCTTTGAAGCCGGGCTGAACGCCGCCCAGGCCAGGAAATCACCAGCCTGCGATTCGATGCGAACCGTCTCCCCTGGATCGGCGCCGCCGCGCGCGATGGCAGACTCGAAGATCCAGGGATGGCGGCGCAGCAGCGAGCGCTCCTTGCCGTCTTTCAATCGCAGCGTTTTCATCGCGCCATTGTCCCTCTGGGACCGGCGCGGGCCGGCAAGCTCAGCGGATCGCGACCGGGTTGATGATGCCCTGCACCGCGCCCGTGATCTTCGGCGTGCCCAGCACGAACATGAATTCCCAGGCCTGGTCGCGCACCAGCGGGCCGGTGTTCATGTTCTCCAGGATGTAGACGCCGTTGCGCGCCAGCAGGATCTGGTGCACCTCGAACACGCCGGCGCCCGGCTCGAACGGGATGGCCTCGAGCGCCCAGGTGTCGGCACCGATCGCCACCACGTCCTTGGAACTCAGGTAAGTCGCCCCCTCCCGTCCGAGGCCCGGCTCGCCGGCCAGGAAGCGCTTGTTGTCCTTGCCTTCCAGCGCCTGCCAGCCGGTGTGGAACAGCACCACGTCGCCCTTGCGGATCTCGATGCCCTGGCGCCGCGCCTGCTCGTCAATCTCTTTGCGGTTGAACGCAGTGCCTTCGGGCACGATCGCGACACCGTAGTACGCAGTCATGTCCAGCACGATGCCGCGGGTGACGAACGGCGGGACCTTCTCGATCCCCAGCTTCTTGAGCCCGTTGGCCTGGACGAACTCGGAATTCTTGAAGCAGTTGTAGTAGACGTTGTCGATTCCGATATGGCCCAGCCCGTCGAGCTGGGAACCGGTGCCGACCCAGCCCATGTAGATGTCGTCGTTGTAGGTGGTCTTGGTGCCGCCCAGGCTGATGCCGCCGGCCTGCCCCGGCTGCAGCACCGTGACCGACCAGGTGCGCGGCGCATAGGCTGCCGTCTGGGCGTTGGTCTCGAAGGCAAGCGCATAGGTCTTGCCGGTCTTCACCAGCCGGGCCGCGTCGGCGGCCATCTGGGGCGTCAGCAGGTTGGCGGCGCCGATTTCGTCGTCGGGCCCGAACCGGGACTTGCACCAGTCGGGCTGGGCCTGCACGTAGGGGCTGGCGGCGCCAGCAAGTACGGCTGCGAGCAGCCACGGGCGAAGCAGGAACATTGCGGTCATGGAATCTCCTCTGGAAAAGTCTTTGTGCTGGCCACCGCTCCTGCGTGAGCCCATTTTTCGACAGCGTAGCACTGCCGCTTCGCGGCGTCACCACAGCCCGGGACCAACTGCGGGAAAGTCCTAGCCTGGAAGCGATTTGCGGCTGCTCCGGCGACTGCCTGGCGGTGGCGCCGGCGCACGTGCACGCCGGCCTGGGCATCGGCTACATGCCGCAAGACCGCGGCCTGGTGCCGGAACTGAGCGTGGAGGAAAACATCTGCCTGCCGCTGTGGGTGTCGCGGGCGCCGGTGCTCCGCGAACGGCTGGACTTCGTCTACGGCGTGCTGCCGGAAATGCTGGAGATGCGCGGGCGCTGTCGGTCGGCACCCGCGTGCTGCTGCTGGATCAACCGTTTGAAGGGGTCGCCCCCGCCCTGTCGCAGCGGCTGTCGGAAGTGGTGGGGCAACTGCGCGGCCACGGCCTCACGGTGCTGATCAGCCAGTCGGACCTGAATCACTCGCGCAGCCTGCTGGACCAGGAAGTGGTGATCGAGCGCGGCGCCAACCCGGCTGCCGCCGGCTGATTCCCGGCATTCAGCCCTTGTCGCCCTTGCGCTGGGCCCGCGGATGCGCCGCGTCGTAGGCCTTGGCGAGGTGCTGGAAGTCGAGCCGGGTGTAAACCTGCGTCGTGGTGATATTGGCGTGCCCCAGCAGCTCCTGGACCGCCCGCAAATCGCCGCTGGACTGCAGCACATGGCTGGCGAACGAATGGCGCAGCATGTGCGGATGCACCGGCGTCGCCAGCCCGGCCTTCAGGCTGCGTTGCCGCAGGCGCTGCCAGACCGCCTGCGCCGTCAGCCGGGTGCCGTGCCTCCCGGTGAACAGGGCAGCCTGCTGGGTCCGGGCGTCGGCCCCGTCGCGCAGCGCCAGCCAGGTTTCGAGCGCCGCCAGCGCCTTGCGCCCGACCGGGACGCTGCGCCGCTTGGCGCCCTTGCCCAGCACGTGGGCTTCTGCCGCCTGCAGGTCGATCCAGCCACGCGCGCCGCTGCTGGCAATCGCATCCAGACCGACCAGCTCGCCCACCCGCAGGCCGCAGCCATAGAGCAGTTCCACCATCGCTGCGTCACGCGCTTCGAGCCAGGGATCGGCGGATTGGTCGCGCCAATCGGCGAACTGAACCGAATCGTCGACCGCGAGCGCCTTCGGCAGCGGCTTGGGCGCCTTGGGCGCGCGCACGTCCTGCACCGGGTTGCTCTGCACCCGCCCTTCGCGCCCGAGCCAGGTGTAAAAGCCGCGCCAGCCCGACAGGATCAGCGCAATGCCGCGTCCGCTGCGTCCGCCGCCGTGCATCTGCGCGACCCAGCGCCGGATGTGCGCGTTCTGCACGGCAAGCAGCGCGATGCCCCCCACTGCCGCGAATTCCGATAGCTTCTGCAGATCGAGCGCATACAGCTCCACGGTGCGCTGCGCCAGGCGCTTCTCGACCCGGACATGCTCGAGATACTTCTCGACCAAAGGAATATCTCCCCCCACGCTTGCAGCGACCGCTGCTGCGCTGCCCCCCGAGGGGGCGTTCGCGCCTTGGGGCGGCCCGGCGGCGCGATCTGCCCCCACGCTTGCAGCGACCGCTGCTGCGC
>JAJAZH010000009.1 GCA_026785815.1 Ramlibacter sp.
CGGTAGTCCAGTTCGCGCGCCCACTTGCGCTCCAGGAATTGCCGCACCTGCTCGCGACCGACCGGAAACTCGGCGCGGTTGCGCCAGCGCGTGTCCTCGGTGTAGACCTGGATCACGCGAGCAGGATCGCGGCTGTTCCAGGCGTCCTCGGCCATCCTGACTTTTTGCGTTGCTGATTCGGTGCTGAAGGGAGGCAGCGGGGGGCGAGTTTCCATGACCGCCTGCGCTTGCAGGATCTGTACCTGCGCTGGCGCTGCGACCGGTGCGTCGACCGATGCGTCGACCGGCGGCAGCAGGCGCCGTCTTCTCGCGCCGGCTCGGGACCCGATTACCACTCGCCCGACTCGCGCACACGCTGGTCGAGGTCGAGGTCGAATGCGTCGGAGTTCTGGGGAAGGGGAACCGCCTGGATCGCCTGGACCGGCGCAGCCGGCTGGATCGCCCGCCGCGCAGGCCGCCCGAAGGCCAGGCGGCGCAGGATTTCCGCCGGCACGGCCGTGCGCGGAGCCGAGTCGTCCGGGCTGATGGCGGCAAACAGGCGCATGGCGATTCCTTTCTGTTCCCAGTGTAGGCACCGGGCTGTGAAAGTTCTGTGAACCACCGCACACGCGCGTGAAAATAGGCAGTACGTGCAGCCTGCCGGCAACAGCGAAAAGACTCAGGCGTTGCCGCGCGTCTTGCCGGTCGACGGCGCGGAGATGTCGCCGAGCGATTCCGCCAGGTCGGCGTCGTTGTGGCGATCCTTGGCGGCGATGTCGCCGATCGACACGATGCCGACCAGCCGCTGTTTTGCGTCCACCACCGGCATCCGGCGAATCTGGGCATTGGCCATGGTCTTGAGCACTTGGTCGAGGTCCTGCTCCTCGGTGGCGCAGCGGACTTCGGTACTCATGACCTGCTTCAGCTGGGTGCTGTTGGCATCCAGAGCGCGGGCGAGGCCCCGGACCACGATGTCGCGGTCGGTCACGACGCCCACCAGTTTTTCTCCTTCGCACACCGGGATCACGCCCACATTGAGTTCCTCCATCACCCGAGCAGCTTGCGCCAGGGTGTCGGACGGCGTCAGGGTCCGCACGCCGCGGGTCATCACTTTGGAAACGGCTGTCATATCGACTCCAGAAATTGGGTGCACCGGAAGGCGGGAGCGATCCCGGCCACCGCCTTCGAATCTAGTTCCGGGTCGGTGCGCGGCTGTCGGCAGGCAGGTCCATGGCGCGTAGGAAGCGACCGCAGCCGGTCCGCTGCCAGTCCGCTACCGCTACAGGATCATCTGGGTGCAGCGGAACAACGCGAGGGTCTTGCCAGTGGCCCGGTGCCTGACCGTCGCATCCCCGACTTGCTAGCTGCGGCCCAAGTGGGCGGCTGTTGAAATCGGCGGCATCGCACTCGGCACGGAGGCTGGCCCTCGCTTCAAGCCTCCGGCCGGTCGACCAGCGTGGACAGCGGCAGCCGCGACAACTCGGCGAGCAGGGCCGCCAGTTGCTGGCCAGCCGCCGCCAACACCGCCCGACCTTTGTCCGCCGTGGCCGCCGCAGCGTTCCCGGCCGCTCCGGCGGGGTTGTAGTCCTGCATCTGCCAGCCCAGCTTGGCGCTGCTGCCATTGCCCAGGATCGGATAGGTCGCCGCCCGCAGCTCGGAGCTGGACTTGAAGTCCTGCGCCAGCGGCATCTTCACCAGCTCCGGTCGAAGGGCCAGCATCATCGAGGTCTCGATCTCGCCGCCATGGACGCCGAACCGGTGTTCAGCGGCGCTGAACAGGCCGGTGGTTGACGCGCCCAACGGCAGGTTCCACCAGCTGCAGCTGTAGACGATCAGGTCGCAGCGGGTTCGCAGCTCGCGGGCCACGATGTCCATCACGCTGACCTGCCCGCCGTGGGAATTGAGCAGCAACAGCTTTTTCAGGCCGGATCGGGCCACGCACTGGCCCAGCTCGATCCAGATCGACGCCAGGGTGGCGCTCGACAGGGTCAAGGTGCCGGGAAAGCGGGAGTGCTCGGGGCTGTACCCGACTTGCTGGGTCGGCAGGAACAACACCGGCAAAGCGGCGTCCAGTCGCGTCAGGCAGGCCTGCACCACGCCGTCGACCAGCACCTGGTCGACCGACAGCGGCAGGTGCGGGCCGTGCTGTTCGGTCGCTGCGACGGGCAGGACAGCGCCGGTCGCTGCCGGGTCGAGCGCAGCGAAATCGCGGGTGGTGAGGTCGGCCCAGAAGCGGGGACGGGTAGCCATGGCCGCATCTTAGGACAACGAGTCATGGCAAGTGGCTGTCATGCCGGACCTGATCCGGCATCCATGCAACGCCCAGCGCGTGTTTCGCTACCTTGACGATGCTGTCGGCGTCGACCCGGAAAAACTCCCTCAATGCCGCCCGTGTGTCGCTGCGGCCGAACCCGTCCGTGCCCAACGTCAGATAGCGCCGGCCGTCGGGGATCAGGCCTCGAACACTTTCCGGGACCGCCCGGACGTAATCCGTCGCGGCCACCACCGGTCCCGCGCTATCGGCCAGCTGCCGGGTCAGGAACGCAACAGTGTCCTGGCCTGCGGGAGCGAACCCCAGCGCTTGCTGCTCGCAGGCTTGTCCGTCGCGCGCCAACTCGCTCCAGCTGGTGACGCTGTAGACGTCGCAGCGCACGCCCTGCGCGGCCAGTCGATGCGCGGCCTGGATCACTTCGGTCAGGATCGCGCCGGAGCCGAGCAAGGTGACTCGCAGCTCCTGCGCTCCTGCTGCCCGCACTGCGTCCTGCGCGCCGTAACTGCCAAACCAGTAGCAACCGCGGATCACGTCGCCCTGCACCCCGGCCGGCAGATCGGGCTGGGCGTAGTTCTCGTTCATCAGCGTCACGTAATAGAAGACGTCCTTCTGCTCCACCAGCATCTCGCGCATGCCGTGGTCGACGATGGCCGCCATCTCGCCGGCAAAGGCCGGGTCGTACGCCTTGCAGTTGGGGATGGTCGCGGCGACCAGGTGGCTGCTGCCGTCCTGGTGCTGCAGGCCTTCGCCCCCCAGCGTGGTGCGACCGGAGGTGGCGCCGAGCAGGAAGCCGCGGGAGCGCTGGTCGGCCGCCGCCCAGATGGCGTCGCCGACCCGCTGGAAGCCGAACATCGAGTAATAGATATAGAACGGCAGCATCGCGATGCCGTGCACGCTGTAGCTGGTGGCAGCGGCGGTCCAGCTGGCGATGGCACCGGCTTCGCTGATCCCTTCCTCCAGAATCTGCCCGTCCAGCGCCTCCCGGTAGGACAGGACCGAGCCGATGTCCTCCGGCTCGTAGCTCTGGCCCACGCTCGAATAGATGCCCACCTGCTTGAACAGGTTGGCCATGCCGAAGGTGCGCGCCTCGTCGGCCACGATCGGCACGATCCGCGGCCCCAGCTGCTGGTCTTTCAGCAGATTTCCCAGCAGCCGCACGAACGCCATGGTGGTCGACATCTCCTTGCCGGCCGCGGCGGTGGCAAAACCAGCGTACGAGGCGAGCGCAGGGACCGGCACGATCTCGGCCACGGTCGACCGCTGCGGCAGGTAGCCGCCCAGCTGCTGGCGCTGCCGGTGCAGGTAGCGCATCTCCGCGCTGTCCTCGGCTGGCTTGAAGAACTCCAGCTTGGTGGCCTGCGCGTCCGACAGCGGCAGGTTGAAGCGGTTGCGGAACTCGATCAGCGCGGTCTCGTCCAGCTTCTTCTGGCTGTGGGTGGTCATCTTGCCCTGGCCGGCGGCACCCATGCCATAGCCTTTCTTGGTATGGGCCAGGATCACGGTCGGCTGCCCCTCGTGCGCAGCGGCGGCCGCATAGGCGGCGTGGATCTTCACCAGGTCGTGGCCGCCGCGCTTGAGACGGTCGATCTGCTCGTCGGTCATCCCCTGCGCCAGCCGCGCCAGTTCCGGGGTCTGGCCGAAGAAGGTGTCGCGGTTGAAGCGGCCATCCTTGGCTGCGAAGGTCTGCATC
>JAJAZH010000010.1 GCA_026785815.1 Ramlibacter sp.
ACCATCGCCGGGACTGTGCCGGACCTGGTCGACTTGCCCGCCGGCTGCCCCTTCGCCGGCCGCTGCCGCGTCACGATCGACGACTGCCACAGAGTCGTTCCGCCACCGGTTGAAGTCTCGCCCGGGCACCAGGCCCGCTGTATCCGTCTGGACGCGGTTGCCGCGGCTGCCATGCAGGGGGCCCTGGCATGACTGCCGCCGGGGTCGGTGCCGGCACCCCGCTGCTGCAGGTGGAAAACCTGTTTCGGGAGTACCCGATGCCGCGGGAAAAACTGTTCGGCCAGCCACCGAGCGTCAAGGCGCTCAACGGGGTGAGCTTCACCATCGAAGCCGGCCGTAGCCTGGGCGTCGTGGGCGAATCCGGCTCCGGAAAATCGACGCTGGCCCGGCTGGTCATGGCGCTGGACCGACCCACCGCCGGCAGCGTGAAGCTGATGGGGCGTGACCTGCACTCGCTGCCGGCGGGTGAATTGCGGCGGGCGCGGCGGGATTTCCAGATGGTGTTCCAGGACCCCTACGGCTCGCTCGATCCGCGCCAGACCATCGCGCGGATCGTCGCCGAGCCGCTCGCGGCTCAGCGCAACACGTCGCGCCTCGAACAGCGCAACCAGGCCGAAGCCGTGCTCGAGTCGGTGGGGCTGCGGGTGGGCGACCTGGACAAGTACCCGCATGAGTTTTCGGGCGGCCAGCGCCAGCGCATTGCGATCGCTCGCGCGCTGATCACCCGCCCCAAGCTGATCGTCGCCGACGAGCCGGTGAGCGCGCTCGATGTCTCGGTGCAGGCCCAGGTGCTGAACCTGATGCAGGACCTGCAGGAGCAGTTCGACGTCACCTACCTGCTGATCAGCCACGACCTCGCAGTGGTCCACCATCTCTGCGAGGACGTCGCGGTGCTCTGGCAGGGGCGGATCGTCGAACAGGGGCCGCCGGAAAAGTTGTTCCAATCGGCCGAGCATCCCTACACCCGCGCATTGGTCGACGCAATTCCGAAGGCCGAGCCGGTGCCGCGCGCGCGCACCAGCACCAGCGCGGCGGCCAATCGGCAAACCCCTCTTGCCACGCCCGCGCAAACTCGGGGATGATCCAACCGCTGCCGTGGACTCCGGTTCATCGGCCGCGCCCATTTTTCTGGAGCCTGGAACATGCTGAATCGACGAACCATTTTGTCCACCGCGGCGCTGGCCGCCGTCCCGCTGGCCCTGCCGCAAGCCGCACTGGCGCAAGGTCGCAAGGACTCGATCGTGCTGGCCATGGCGCTGGAGCCACCGGGGCTGGACCCGACTGCGGGCGCGGCGTCGGCGATCGCCGAAATCACGCAGTACAACATCTACGAGACGCTGACCAAGATCAACTCCGACGGGTCGGTCACGCCCCTGCTGGCCGAGAGCTGGGAGGTCTCGCCCGACCTGCGCACCTACACCTTCAAGCTGCGCCGGGGCGTGAAGTTCCAGAACGGCGAGCCGTTCAACGCGCAGGCCGTCAAGTTTTCGTTCAGCCGGGCCGGGGCCGAGAAAAGCACCAACAAGGACAAGCGGACCTTCTCCAGCATGGACAGCATCTCCGCGATGGACGACACGACGCTGGTGATCGTCAACAAGGAGCTCGATCCTGACTTCCTGTTCCTGATGGGACAGGCGACGGCGATCATCGTCGAGCCCAAGAGCGCCGACAGCAACGCCACCAAGCCGGTCGGAACCGGTCCCTACCGGCTGGACAGCTGGAGCAAGGGGTCGTCGGTGACGCTGGCCAAGTGGGACGGCTACCGCAACGCCAGCAGCGTCAAGCTGAAGAAAGCCACTTTCCGCTTCATCTCGGATCCCGCCGCGCAGGTCGCCGCCCTGCTCGCCGGCGACGTCGACGCATTCCCGCGCGTGACGCCGCGCAGCGTCCCGCAGTTCAAGGACAACGCCAGATACCAGGTGGTCGTCAGCGGTTCGCGCGCCAAGACCATTCTGGCGATCAACAACAAGAAGAAGCCGCTGGACGACGTGCGCGTCCGGCGTGCGATTGCCATGGCGATCGACCGCAAGGCCGTGATCCAGGGCGCGGGCGACGGCTACGGCTCTCCGATCGGAAGTCACTATGTTCCCGGAGCCCCGGGCTATGTCGACACCACCGGAGTCAATGGCTACAACCCGGACCGGGCCCGGGCGCTGCTCAAGGAAGCCGGCATCACGACGCCGCTGGAGTTGACCCTGACGCTGCCGCCGCCTCCGTATGCCCGGCAGGGAGGGGAGGTGATCGCAGCCGAACTGGCCAAAGTCGGCATCGTCGCCAAGCTGCAGAACGTCGAATGGGCGCAGTGGCTGTCGGGCACCTATGGCGCGAAGAATTACGACCTCACCATCATTTCGCATGTGGAGCCGTTCGACCTCGGCAACTTCGCCAAGCCCGACTACTACTGGAACTACCAGTCGACCAAATTCAACGATCTGTACAACCAGTACAAGACCTCGCCGCGCCAGGCGGACCGGGTCAAGCTGGTCGGCGACCTCCAGCGCCTGATCGCCGAGGACAGCGTGCACGCGTTCCTGTACCAGCCGCAGTGGATCACGGTGGCCAACAAGAACATCCGGGGACTGTGGAAGGACATGCCGATCTTCGTCAACGACGTGGCGGCCCTCTCGTGGTGAATGGCCCCCACGCTTGTCACTGACGTGTACTGCGCTGCCCCCCGAGGGGGCTGTTTCGCCTTGGGGCGGCCCTTCGGCGTGAATGGCCCCCACGCTTGTCACTGCGTGTCCTGCGCTGCCCCCCGAGGGGGCTGTTTCGCCTTGGGGCGGCCCTGCGGCGAAACGTGCTGTCATGAATGATTCATCCGCCCGCGCGCTGCATGAGCTTCCCGCCACTGCCCTCGTCGACGCCTATCGACGGCGGGCGCTCTCGCCGGTCGAAGTGACGCAGTCGGTGTTGGGGCACATCGAGCGCTGGGAGTTTTACCTGCAGGCGCTCTACCTGCTGCGCCCGGAGCTGGCGCTGGAGCAGGCCCGTGCATCCGAGGCCCGCTGGCTGGCTGGCCGACCGGCGGGGCCGCTGGATGGCGTACCGGTCACGGTCAAGGAAAACATCGCAACCCTTGGCGATCCGACCCCGCTGGGCAGCGCCGCCGCCGATCTGGTTCCAGCCGCTGTCGACGGCCCGCCGGCAGCACGCCTGAGAGAATCGGGCGCCGTCATCATCGCCAAGACCACGATGCCCGACTACGGCATGTTGTCCTCGGGCCTGTCAAGTTTCCACAAGCTGGCGCGCAACCCCTGGGACCGCAGCAAGACGCCAGGTGGTTCCAGCGCCGGCGCCGGGGCGGCCGCCGCAGCGGGTTACGGTCCATTGCACCTGGGCACCGACATCGGCGGCTCGTTGCGGCTCCCCGCCGGCTGGTGCGGCATCTTCACGCTCAAGCCCAGCCTGGGCCGGGTGCCGATCGACCCGCCTTACATGGGCCGCGCCGCCGGGCCGATGACTCGCAGCGTCGGCGATTGCGCCTTGCTGATGCAGGTGCTGTCGCTGCCGGACACCCGCGACAGCATGAACCTGCCGTACCAGGAGATCGCCTGGCACCAGTTCGACCGCGGGGCCGAAATGCTCAAGGGCCTGCGGATCGGCCTGTTGCTGGACGCCGGCTGCGGACTCGCGCTGGAGCCAGAGGTGCGCGCCGCGGTGGAACATGCCGCGCGCCAGCTCGAAGGCGCGGGCGCCGTGGTGGTTCCGATGAAGCCGTTCATGACGCCGGCCATGCTGGACGGCCTCGACCACTTCTGGCGGATGCGCTCGCACATCGACCTGAAGTCGCTGCCGCCCGCGAAAAAAGCCCGGGTGCTGCCCTACATCCAGCAGTGGGCTGACAGCGCGGCTGCCATGAGCGGCGAGGACGTCTTCAAGGCGTTCAGCCAGTTCCATGCGACCCGGGTGGCTGCGGTGGCAGCGCTGCGCTCTTTCGACTATGTCATCTCGCCGACCTCGCCGGTCGGTGCGCCGCCGGCCGAGTGGGCGTCGCCCACCAACGATCCGTTGCGGCCGCTCGAGCACATCGGCTTCACCGTGCCGTTCAACATGTCCGAGCAGCCGGCCGCCTCCATCAACTGCGGCTACACCGCAGCCGGCTTGCCCATCGGGCTCCAGATTGCCGGGCAACGCTTCGACGACCTGGGGGTGCTGCAGGTGTCGCGCGCCTTCGAATTGATCCGGGACGCGCAACGCCCATGGCCGCAGCCGCCCTCCGAAGCGCTGCAGCATGTGGACTGACAGCCTGGGTAATCCGGTCGGACTGCGGCACGCGAGCAGCCTGGCCGGCCTGAACGATTTCGTCGAGGGCTTGATTGCAAGCGAAGCACGGGTCGGCAACATCCTCGAAACCGCAGCAGTCGACGATGCGCCGCTGGTGCAGGCCTATGCGGCCACGCTCCACATGTTTGCTGAAACCCGCGCCGCCAGCGTGAACGCCCGGCCATTCATGGAAAAAGCATTGGCCTGCCAGATCCACGCGACGCCGCGGGAACGAGGGCTGGTGCTGGCGGTGAATGCCTGGGTCGAAGGCGACATCGAAGGATGCATCGCGCTGCTCGAGCAACAGGTGCGCGACTTCCCCCGGGACCTGGTCGCGCTGAAGCTGGCCCACTACCACCTCTTCAACACCGGCAACTCGCCGGCCATGCTGCGGGTCGGCCTGCTGGCGCTGACAGCCGCTGCAGATGTCGCCTACCTGCACGGCATGCTGGCCTTTGCGTGGGAGCAGTGCCATCTGCTGGAGCAAGGGGAAGCGGCCGCGCGCCGCGCGATCGCGATGCAGCACAAGGAACCGTGGGCCCATCACGCGCTGGCCCATGTGATGCTCACGCAAGGCCGGATCCGCGAAGGCCACCAGTTCCTGGGCGAAGTCAGCGACAGCTGGATCGGCCTGAATTCCTTCATGCTGACGCACAACTGGTGGCACCAGGCCCTGTTCGCCCTGGAGCTGGACCGGCACGAGGAAGTGCTGGCCCTGTATGACCAGCAGGTCTGGGGCGTGGCCAAGGACTACAGCCAGGACCAGGTCAATGCGATCTCGCTGCTGGCGCGGCTGGAACTGGCAGGCGCCGGCGTCGGGAATCGCTGGCAGGACCTGGCCGATCACATCGCGGCGCGCGTCGACGACCAGGTGCTGCCGTTCCTGGAGCTGCATTACCTGTATGGGTTGGCCCGGGCGCAGCGGCCAGAGGCCGACATTGCGCTGCGCAACATCGCGGCGCGTGCGGCGTCAATGCCGCCCACCGCCAGGCACGCACGAGACGCCTGGCAGCGGGTCTGCGTCCCGGCCAGCCGCGGCCTGCTGGCCCACGCCCGGGGCGACTGGCAGTTGGCCGTCGACGAGCTGGGTCAGGCGCTGCCCCGGCTCATCGAAATCGGCGGCAGCCATGCCCAGCGGGACCTCTTTTCCCAAGTCCATCTCGACGCACTGGTCCGTAGCGGCAACCTGGCTGGCGCGCAACACCTGTTGCAGCAGCAGTTGCGCGGCCAACCTGAATCGACCCGGCTCAGGCGCCAGGCCACCGGTGTCTATCGCGCCCTGGGACTCGCGACGGTCGCGAACAGCCTGGCCTGAAGCGATGCACTGGATTCTGATCCCGGTCTCGCCGCAACTGACTGTCAGACGCGGCCGAGACTGCGCACTTTTTCCTGCAGCCGCCGCTGGATCGGCGCGGAGACGAACTTGTCGACTTCGCCGCCGAGCACCGCGATCTCGCGCACGAAGGTGCTGCTGATGAACTGGTACTTGTCGCTGGGGGTGAGGAAGACGGTTTCCACGTCCGGCATCAGGCTCCGGTTCATGCCCGCCAGCTGGAATTCGTAGTCGAAGTCGGTCACCGCGCGCAGCCCGCGCACCATTGCCTTGCCGCCCCGGGCTACGACGAAGTCACGCAACAGGCCGGAAAAGCTTTCAACACTCACCCGCTCATAGCCGGCGACCACCTCCTTGGCCATTTCGATCCGCTCATGCAGCGCGAACATCGCCTTCTTGTGGTGACCGGCCGCGACCGCCACGATCACCCGGTCGAACAACTGGGTGGCGCGGCGAATCACGTCCTCATGGCCGAGGGTCATCGGATCGAAGGTGCCGGGATAGACGGCGATCAAGCTCAGGGCCATGGTGCTTTGTCCTCGATGCCGGTGCAGGGATACCGCCGGTTGCAGCGGATTATGGGCCCGGCAGGCGCTCGAGGCGGCCGATCAGGTGGGCGTGAACTGCCCCGGCCTTCAAGTGCTTGTGCAAGGCCAGGCCGTAGGGCGCCAGCCGCGCTCTGTCCCACGCATCCGGCGCTTCCAGGTAGATCCACCCCTCAAGCGAAACCGCTGCTGCCGCGGCTTTCAGTGCGGTTTCGTGCAGCTTGGCATCGAACGGCGGATCCAGGAACACCAGGTCGACGCTGGCCCCAGCCTGCTGCTTGAGGATCGACACGCCATTGGCCCGCTGCACGGTGACGGCGTGGGCGGAGAGCTTCACCAGCAACGCCCGAAGCTGGGAAACCAGCGCCGGGTCCTGCTCCACCAGCAAGACCGAAGCCGCGCCCCGGGATGCGGCTTCCAGGCCCAGGGCGCCGCTGCCGGCAAATGCGTCGATGCAGCGCCAGCCTGCGAGATCCTGGCCGAGCCAGTTGAACAGGGTTTCCCGGACCCGGTCGGGTGTCGGACGCAGGCCGGGCTTGTCCAGCACCGGCAGCCGGGTCCGCTTCCACTGCCCGCCGATGATGCGGACTTCCCTGGCGAGCGCTTTTTGGATTGGCATGCCGCAAGCTTAAGCCCGGCCAAAAAAAAGCGCAGTCCCGGGGCCGGGACCGCGCTTTCGAACTCTCTTTTCTCTCTACCTCCCCGGATAGTGACAGCCGGTGAGGCAATTCTTGCCGGGAAAAAACATTCAGCCAGCCGTACCCCTGTCAGAGTTGACAGGGGTACGGCGCTTTTTTCGGGCTTTTTAAGGGTTGTTACTGAGTCGCCGGCGCGTCGGAAGCGCCGACGGTCACGACCACCAACCGGTCCGGCTGCAGCTTGCGCGCGAAAGCCGCCCGGACGTCCGCCACCGTCACCCGCTCGACCTGCCGGGTCCAGCTGTCCAGGTAGTCCAGCGGCAGGTTGTTCCAGGCGATGTTCGCGATGTTTTCCAGCAGTTTGCGATTGCTGTCGATGCGCAGCGCAAAGCCGCCGACCAGGTTGTCCCTGGCGGCCTTCAATTCGGCCTCGGTCGGTCCTTCGGTCACAAAGCGGTTCAGTACTTCGCGCGAGACCTGGACCGCCTGCGCGGTCTGGTCCGGCCGCGTCTGCATCCCGACAGTGAAGGCACCCGCGTGCAAGCCCGGCGCGAAATAGCTGTAGACGCTGTAGGAAAGTCCGCGCTTCTCCCGCACCTCATTGGTCAGGCGCGACACAAAGCCGCCGCCGCCCAGGATGTAGTTGCCGACCGTCAGCGCGAAGAAATCGGGGTCACTGCGCTTGTAACCCGGCTGTCCGATCAGCACGTGGGCCTGGGCCGACCGGAACGGGATTGCCTGCACCACCCCGGCAGGCAGAGCTGCCACCTCCTGCACTGCGGGCAGCGCTTCGCAGGCGGCGCCTGGGCGTTGTTCGAGGCCGGCGAGCTGCGTCGTCACCAGGGCATCGGCCTGCGCGCGCGTGACGTCGCCCACGATGCTCACCTTGGCCCGGCAGGGTTCGACCGAACGCCGATAGAAGTCACGCATGTCGGCGACGCTGATCTGCGCCAGCGATGCTTCGGTGGTCTCGAACCCGTACGGGTGATTGCCATAAACCGCCGACGCGAAGGCACGGCCGGCGATCGTTGCCGGGCGCGTGTTGGCTTCCCGGATCGCGGCGGCCGCGCGCTCGCGATCCCGCATCCAGATCGGCTCAGGGAACGACGGCGCGCCCAGTTGCCGGGCGGCCAGCTGCGCCGCTTTCGGCAACAGGTCTGGGTAGGTGAGCGAGCGCATCGAAAAGCTCATCCGGTCCTGGCCCGCGCCGCCGCCGAAGCTGCCCCCGAGGTCGGCCCAGGCCTCGCTCAACTGGTTCTCGTCCAGCGCCGGACCGCCGTTGCCGGCCACGCCCTTGGAAGTCATTCGGGCCGTGATGCTGGCCAGCCCCGCCTTCTGGGCCGGGTCGCGCCGGCCGCCGGCGTCGAAGTCGACCTGCACGTCGACCATCGGCAGGCCGTGGCTCTCTGCCAGCCAGACCTTCGCGCCATTGGCCTGGGTCCAGTGCTGAATCGGGATCGCCGCGAGGGCGGCTTGGGAATAGAGGAGTGCCAGTGCGCATGCGGCCAGCGTTCGTGTCGCGATTATTTTCATGGGGATCATGTTGTTCGTTTCGGGCTAGTGGCGGGAGCCCGGCGGGGGCGTGCGGGGTTTGCGATTCAGGTCGACCGGTTGCGGACGCAGGATGCCGACGGTGAGCTGGTCGTCGCCAAAATACTTGCTTGCAACAGCCTGCACCTGCGCCGCAGTGACGGCGCGCAAGCGCTCGATCAGGCGCTCGTCGGCGTCCAGGCCGAAGCCTTCGACCCAGTTGCTGCCCAGTTCGCGAGCCTGGTTCATGAGCGAATCGCGTTTGTAGACCTGGCTCGCAACCCACTGGGTCTTGACCCGGTTCAGCTCCGCCTCGGTGACGCTGTCACGGGCGACGCGGGCGACCTCAGCGCGCAATGCAGCTTCGACCTGCTCCGCCGTCTTGCCCTTGGCCGGCACTCCGTCCAGCGTGAACAGCTGGGGACCGCGGCCCGACAGGCCGTTGCTGGCGCCGGCGCTGTCGGCCACCCGGTTGTCGCCCTGCGTCAGCGCACGGTCCAGCCGCGCGCCGCTATAGCCGTCCAGGACGGCGGCGAGCACAGTGAGCGCCAGCGCTTCGTCGTTGTCAGCCGTGCGCTCGAAAGAAGTCAGGCTGGGGACCTTGAATGCCAGCGCCACATACGACTGGTCGGCGGGCGCCTTGAAGTCCATCCGGCGCAGGCCCACCTGCTCGGTCTCGGCGCGGGGCTTGCGCGGCGGCACGGGTCGGGCGGAAATGCTGCCGTAGTAGCGATCGGCCAGTTGCTTGACTTTCGCCACATCGACGTCGCCGGCCACCACCACGGCGGCATTCGAAGGCACGTACCAGCGCTTGTAAAAATCACGGGCGTCCTCCGGTGTCATCGAATCGAGGTCGCTCATCCAGCCCACGATCGGACGGCGGTAGGGAGAGGTGCGGAAAGCATCGGCGTTGAGCGCCTCCCAGAACAGGGAACGCGGCGAGTCCTCGGTGCGCAACCGCCTTTCTTCCTTCACGACCTCGAGTTCGCGCTTGAATTCGTCGTCGATCCACCGGCTGTTGGCGAAGCGATCGGCCTCCAGCCGCATCACGTTCTCGAGCCGGTCGGCCGGGATCTGCTGGAAGTAGCCGGTGTAGTCCTTGCCGGTGAAAGCATTCTCCTGGCCGCCGAGCGCCGCGACCCGGCGCGAGAACTCGCCGGACGGCACCGTCGGCGTGCCCTTGAACATCATGTGTTCCAGAAGGTGGGCAATGCCGGTCGAGCCGTCGACCTCGTCCATCGAGCCGACCCGCAGCCACAGCATGTGGACGGCCGTCGGCGCCCGGGGATCGGGCTTGACGATCAGGGTCATGCCATTGGCCAGCGTGAATTGCTGTGCCTTGGGCGGGCTCTGGGCCAGCGCGGCCGGCGGGGCGGCCAGTGAGAGGATCAAGGAGAAGAAAAGAGCGGGCAAGCGCGGCAGGGGGTGTTTCATAGAATCGTGTGATTCTAAAAAGTCCCGCAATGTTCAGTTTCTTCAGGAAAAAGCCCCCGGTGGCGCTGGTGGCAGCGCCGGTCCCGATTGCGACCACCGCTCCGGCTGCTTCGCCTTCCATCCCAGTCCCTGCTCCAGCCCCGGTCCCGACCCCGGTCCCGACCCCAGTCCCCGC
The DNA here is from genome assembly GCA_026785815.1 of Ramlibacter sp. Lineage (GTDB taxonomy): Bacteria > Pseudomonadota > Gammaproteobacteria > Burkholderiales > Burkholderiaceae_C > Ramlibacter. The sequence continues at coordinate 9,919 of JAJAZH010000010.1, forward strand.
CCCGCCGCCAAGTCCCTCGGCAAGTCGCACATTCCCGGCGGGCGGCGGCGGCCTGATCGGCAGCGCGCTGGTGACGCCGATGGAGATTCCGGTGCTGGCGCCAGTGGCGCCAGAGCGCCAGGGCTGGCTCGACAAGCTCAGTTCGGGCCTGCGCAAGACCAGCACCAACATCGCCCAGGTCTTTGCCGGGGCCCAGATCGACGACCAGCTCTATGAGGAACTGGAGAGCGCCCTGTTGCTGGCCGATACCGGCGTCAAGGCCACGGAGTTCCTGCTGGCGGACGTGAAACGACGGGTCGCGGCCAGCGGAGCCACGCGGCCGGTGCAAGTGAAGAACATCCTGATCGCGGCGCTGACCGAGTTGCTCAAGCCGCTGGAGAAGCCGCTGGTGATCGGCGAGTTCAAGCCCACCGTGATCATGGTGGCGGGCGTCAACGGGGCCGGCAAGACCACCTCGATCGGCAAGCTCACCAAACACCTGACCGGCGAAGGCGCTTCGGTGCTGCTGGCCGCTGCTGACACCTTCCGCGCCGCCGCGCGCGAGCAGCTCGCCATCTGGGCCGACCGAAACACGGTGGAGATCGTCAGCCAGGAAGGCGGCGATCCGGCGGCCGTGAGCTTCGACGCCGTTTCGGCCGGCAAGGCCCGGGGCAAGGACGTGGTGCTGGTCGACACCGCGGGCCGGCTGCCGACGCAGCTGCACCTGATGGAAGAATTGAAGAAGATCCGACGTGTGGTGCAAAAGGCCGATCCGACCGCGCCGCACGAAGTGATCCTGGTCATCGACGGCAACACCGGCCAGAACGCACTGTCCCAGGTCAAGGCATTCGATCAGGCACTGACGCTGACCGGGCTGATCGTGACCAAGCTCGATGGCACGGCCAAGGGCGGCGTGCTGGCCGCGATTGCGCAGGAAAAGCCGGTGCCGGTGTACTTCATCGGCGTCGGTGAAAAGCTGGAGGACCTCGAAACCTTCAGCGCGCGCGAATTCGCGCTGGCGTTGTTGGCCTAGGTTCAGGCGCGGCCTGTTCGCTGGCCTTACCGCGACATCACCCGGCGCGCAGCAAAGCTCACTCCATCGACCAGCGCCACCAGCACCAGCATGGCGGCCAGCACCGCGCTGGTCTCGGACATCTGGAACAGGCCCAGGTGGAACGCGAGCATCTGCCCCAGGCCACCGGCACCGACCACTCCCAGGATGGCGGCGGCACGAATGTTGTTTTCCCACCGGTACAGCGTGTAGCTCAGGAGCTGCGGCAGGATCTGCGGCAGGCTGGCATAGAGGAACACCCGACCTTCCTTCACCCCGCGCAGACGCAACGCGAAGCCCGGACCCTCGGGCGCGTTCTCGATCGCTTCGGCGAACAGGCGGCCCAGCACCCCGGTGGTGTGGACCGCCAGGGCCAGCGTGCCAGCCAGCGGCCCGAGGCCCGCCGAAATCAGCAGCAGCGCCGCCCACATCAGTTCCGGAACACTGCGCAACACGTTGAGCAGCAGGCGCGTTGGCGCCCGCCACACGGCACGGTCGCCCACGTAGGTCTTGCTGGCCGGTAGCGCCAGCAGCAAGCCGAAAATCGCGGCGAGCAGGGTGCCGACCACCGACATGGCAAGCGTCTCCAGCGTCGCCGGCAACAGCTTGGCGAGGAACTTCGCTTCGGTGCTCGGCGCGAGCAATTCCGACAGGAAGCGGCCCATGCGCGCGGCCGCGTCCCTGGAGAAAAAGCGGCTCCACTGCAGGTCGAGCGACACGAAGCTGAGGATCACCAGCGCCAGCAGCGCCAGCACGAACCAGCAGGCCTTGCAGCGTGCGTCGAACAGCGGCGGCGGCAGCCGGTAGACTTCGTTGGCGGCCGCGGGCTGGGAGGACTTGTTGTCGGTCATGCCAGGGCCTTGCGCAACCATGCGCTCAAGCGATCGGTCAAAGCCACCAGGGCCACGAACACAATCAGCATGGTGCTGACTTCGGCGCCGTTGAACATCTTCATCGACGAATCCATCTGCTGGCCCAGGCCGCCCGCACCGACGAAGCCGAGGACAGCGGAGGATCGGATCGCGCACTCCCAGCGATAGACCGTGTAGCTGGTGAGCTCGGCCGCGCTGGAGGGCAGCAGCGCATAGAAGAACGCCTGGATCCGCCCGGCGCCGTTGCGAAGCAGTGACGCGGTGGCATGGCCTTCGCCGCTCTCCAGGATTTCGGCGTAGACCTTGCCCAGCATGCCGCCGTAGGTGAGAGCGATCGCCAACACGCCGGCCGTGGCGCCAAGGCCGACGACCCGAACGAACACCAGGGCCCAGATCAACTCGGGCACGCTGCGCAAGACAACCAGCACGGCCCGCACCAGGATCCGCATCAGCGCCGGCATCGCGGCCATGCGCCCGGCCAGCGCGGACATCGACAGCACGCGCACCGAGAGCAGCGCCATCGGAACCGCAATCACCATCGCCAGCGCCAGGCCCGCCGTTGCGATGGCGACGGTCCGCCAGGTCTCGCGCGCCACCAGCAGCAGGAATTCTGCGTCCACCCGCGGTGGCAGGAAGTCGGCCAGAAAACGCAGCGTCGGCCGCAGGCTCTCCGGCGACAGCAGGACCCAGGGCTTGAATTCGGCCAGCACCAGCAGCGGCCACAGCACGACGGCGGACGCCAGCAGCCAGAACACGCGCCCGGCCCACGCCGGGTCGCGCAGCGCGGGGGCGGATGCGGGAACGGCGCGGTCCATCGCAATCAGCGGCAGTTCACCGCGATCGCAACCTGGGCCGCGACGGGCCGCTGTTCCAGAACCGGCGCCGGGCCCTCCAGCTCATCGAGATGCTGCGCGTAAAGCGCCTGCAAGCGCTCGGGCGTGACCTGCGCAGAGGGCAGGTCGAACATCAACTGGCCCTCGCGCATGCCCAGGATCCGAGGGAAGTTCGCAAGCGCCATCGCCACGTCGTGCAAGGTGGTGACCAGGCTGGCGCCGCTCTCCCGCGCGGCTTGCGTCAACGACGCCATGGCCTGGGCCGCGCGGGTCGGGTCGAGCGCAGCCAGCGGCTCGTCGACCAACAGCAATCGCGGCTGCGCCACCAGCGCGCGCGCCAGTGCCACGCGCTGACGTTCACCGCCGGAGAGGCGATCGACGCGGGCAAACAGCTTGTCGCTCAGATCGAAGCGCGCCAGCGCCGCATCGGCCATGGCAATCCCCGTGGGGTAGAACAGGCTGCGCAGGCTGTGGGCCAGGCTGATGCGGGGTAAGCGGCCGGCCAGTACCGCCGTCACCACCCGCTGCCGCGGCGGCAAGGGCGGCAGCTGCGGCGCCAGGAACAGCGTACCGCGCAGCCGCCGCAACTCGCGCCGGGTGAGCTGCCACGGATCCCGTCCGTCGAGATCCAGCCGGCCAGCGTCGGGACGGATCGCGCAGGCAAGCACGTGCAGCAGCGTCGTCTTGCCGGCGCCGGACGGGCCGATCACCGCGACCTGGTCGCCCGCGCCGAGCTCCATCTCCAGTCCCAGCAGCGCTGCCGGCGCGCCAGCCCGCGCAGCCGGATGCCGTGCCGAAACTTTCTCGAGCCGGACTTTCATGGGTGACGGCAGCTGGCGCAACGCGGCGGGGCGAGCGACGCTCCGACTGCGCAACGCCGGACACTCACTTCAGCAGCCCGGCACTGCGCGCCGCGGTCTCGATGCCCTTGTAGTTTTCGGCCCGGGTCGGGATGAAGCGGGTGGCGCGCTGCAACTCGAGCACCTCGCGGCCCTCGGCAGTCGACTTGTCCAGGTCCAGCATGGCCTTGGCCAGCCGTTCGCGCAGCGGCGCCGGCATGTCGGCGTGCACCGTCCAGTTGTAGTCGAAGTAAGTCGGCGTGGTGTAGAACACCCGGACCTTCGCCGGATCGACCTTCTTGTCGGCCACCAGCTTCTCCCAGACCGAGATATTGAGCGCCCCGGCATCGACCTTGCCGGAACTGACCGCCGCCACGGTGGCGTCGTGGGCGCCCGAATAGGCGACCCGCTTGAAATCCTTGTCCGGGTCGATTCCGGCGGCGATCAGGTAGCTGCGCGGCATCAGGTGGCCCGAGGTACTGGACTGCGACCCAAAGCTGACATTGCGGCCTTTCAGGTCTGCCAGCGACTTGATTGTCGGCTCGGTCGTGATGAACACCGAGCGGAATTTCTCGTCCTCCTCACGCTGCACCAATGGGATCACCTTGCCGCCGGAACGCTGCAGCGCCTGGACGAAGGTGAAGCCGCCAAACCACGCCATGTCGGTCTGCTTGTTGGCAAGCGTCTCGACAGCCGCGGCATAGTCAGTTACTGGCGTGAATTCGACCTTCATTCCCAGCTTGCCTTCCAGATACTTGACGAGAGGCGCAGCCTTACGGGCCAGCTCGGTCGGCGACTCGTCGGGAATCGCGGTGATCCGGAACACCTGCTGCGCATGCGCGGCAGTGCCCAGTGCGAGCAGGGTCCAGGCGAGCAGCACGCGGCGCGTGTTCGTGAAGGCGGTGAAGTTCATGGAAATTCCTCATGGTGGGGGGACTGGCCGATTACACCGCAACCCGCAACAAGCTTCAGGCGCAGGAGCGAAAACCCGCAAAGATGTCGCTGCGCTGCGGCTCGAAGAAGTTTCGGTACTTCGGATGGGCCAGCCAGGGCGAGGTGGCTTCGCAAGCGCCCCGCAAGACCCGGCGGCTGCCGAACCACGGAGCCGAATAGTCAATGTAGGGATGCCGCTCGAATCCGGGGTAAGGATGGAAGGTCGAGGCGGTCCACTCCCAGACCTGGCCCCAGTGGAACGCCGGCTGGCCCAGCGCCGCGCATTCCCACTGCGCTTCGGTCGGCAAGCGACGGCCGGCCCAGCGGCACCACGACTGGGCTTCATCCGCGCTGATGTGGACTGCCGGCCCAAGCGGGTCTTGCGCGGCCGCAGCCAGCCAATGCGGCTTCAATGGAACGCCGGTTTCTTTCGCGTGCGCCAGGAAGCGTGGCCAGCTCACCGGTTGGGCGTCGATTTCGAACGCGTCCAGCCGAACCTCGTGCGCCCCCAGTTCGTTGTCGAACGCAAATCCCGTGCTGCCGCTGCCCAGGCGCACCGATTGCGCCGGGACCTTCAGGACCGAAACCGCTGCAGCTTCCCGTGGCGCAGCGCGCGGCTCGTTCACTGCGATGCCAAGGGCCTTGGCCATGTACACCGCCGCTTCGGCATGCATCGCCTCATGCAGCGCCACCAGCCGGAAAAAGTACAACGCGTCCTGACCGGCGTCCGGCGGCAGCGCTTCCAGCAAAGAAAGCGTCTGCGCCAGGGTCGCCGCCAGGTACGCGCGCGCCGCCTTTCCATCGAGCAAGGGCAAGCTCCAGCGGCTGCGATGCTCGACCCGGCCCGAGTCGTAGAGAGCGTCGGCCTGCGCCAGCAGCGACGCTGCGCGTGGGTGGTCAGGATCGCAGCGGTGGCCGAGCGAGCGCTGCTGGTTGCGGCCGATCCAGTACTCCTGGAACCAGCCGGTGTGACCCAGCTCCCACAGCGGCGGATTGAGCTCCGGTGCGTAAGGGACGGACAGGCCGCAGCTCGATGCTGCTTCGGCCTCGGCGTACGCGTCGGCCAGAGCGAGGCTTCGCTGCCGCACCTGCAGCAGGGCTTCCCGCACGGTTTCCCGCCCGCCAGTGCGCAGCGCCTGGGCCGCGCTATAACCGTGGAATGTCCCGTTCATCGGTCGTTATCGTAAGCCCCGCCCTGGCCGCAGCCAACAACGGAAACTGGCAAACCGCCAGCCGCTGGGCCGAGGCACTGTCATCCACCAGCAATGTCCGCATCACGCAGCAGTGGCCCGATGCGGACGCTGGCGGCGACGACGTGATGCTCGCGTTGCACGCGCGGCGCTCTGCCGACGCCGTTGCCGCCTGGGCTGCCGCGCGCGGGCCGGGCCGGCTGGCGGTGGTGCTCACCGGCACCGATCTGTACCAGGACATCATGCAAGTCGGGCCGGCGACGCGGTCGCTGGAGCTGGCGGATGTTCTGGTGGTCCTGCAGGAACTGGGCGCCGACGCTGTGCCGGCAGCAGTGCGCACCAAAGTCAGGGTGATCTTTCAGTCCTGCCGCACCCAACCGCCCGCCGACAAGGGCAACGCCGAGCTACGGGCCGTCATGGTCGGTCACCTGCGGCAGGTCAAGAGCCCCCAGACGCTATTCGAAGCGGCGCGACTGTTCAAGCACTGCAGCGACATCCGGATCGACCACATCGGCGCGGCGCTGGAACCGCCCCTCGGTCAGCAGGCGCTGGCGACACAGCGCGACTGTCCAGGCTACCGCTGGCTCGGCGCCCTGCCCCATGACGAGACCCGCGAACAGATCCGGCGCGCGCACCTGCTGATCAACGCCAGTGAAATGGAAGGCGGCGCCCACGTGGTCATGGAGGCGGTCTGCAGCGGCACTGCGGTGCTGGCGTCCCGCATTCCGGGCAACGTCGGCATGCTGGGCGCCGATTACGACGGTTATTTTCGACTCGGCGATGCCCCGGACCTGGTTGCGCTGCTGCGCCGCTGCCGCGAGGGTCAGAACGCTGGGGGCGTCAGCGCGCGAGGCCTTCTGCCCCGACTGCTCGCACAGTGCTCGTTGCGTGCGCCGCTCTTTGCTCCGGACGCTGAGCGTGAAGCCCTGGTTCGGCTGGTCGACGACTTGAACCGTTGAGTATGTAAGCGTTCGCTTACGGCTAGGTCCCCTCATTCAGGGTTAATCCTTCAAAGGCATACTGAATGCACCCGGCGACATCGCTCACGTTTGGACGCCCGGGAAAACCCTGATTTTGTTATCGTGTTGACAGAACTTGTTGCTTAGCACTCCCTCTAACCGAGTGCTAACATGGTCCCGAACGAAAGGAATTACTGGTATGTCCACAGCTGACAAAAGCACTTCATCCACCGCGCTGGCCATGGCCAACCCGTGGGCGGTCGTGCCGTCCCTGGGCAATCTGGACGCGTACATTTCCGCGGCCAACCGGCTCCCGATGCTCACGCTCGAGGAGGAGCAACGCTTCGCCCGGCAACTGCGCGACAACAACGACCTGGAAGCGGCAGGAAAACTGGTGCTGTCGCACCTGCGGCTGGTGGTGTCCGTGTCCCGCAAGTACCTGGGTTATGGCCTGCCGCACGGCGACCTGATCCAGGAAGGCAACATCGGCCTGATGAAGGCGGTGAAGCGCTTCGACCCGAACCAGAACGTTCGCCTGGTCAGCTACGCCCTGCACTGGATCCGCGCCGAGATTCACGAGTACATCCTGAAGAACTGGCGGATGGTCAAGGTCGCGACGACCAAGGCCCAGCGCAAGCTGTTTTTCAACCTGCGCTCGATGAAGCAGGGCTTCAAGGACGAGGCCGGGACCGAGACCCACCGGGACACCCTCACCGATGCCCAGATCGAGAGCATGGCGCGCCAGCTGAACGTGAAGCGCGAGGAAGTGATCGAGATGGAAACCCGGATGTCGGGCGGCGACGTCCTGCTCGATCCGGCGCCCGGCGACGATGGAGACGAAGGCTTCGGCCCGATCGCTTACCTGGCCGATGCGCAGCACGAGCCGACGGCGATGATGGAGTCGCGCCAGCGCGACGTGATGGCGACCGACGGCATCGCGGCGGCTCTGGAACAGCTCGACGCCCGCAGCCGGCGGATCGTCGAGGAGCGTTGGCTGAAAGTCAACGACGACGGCTCCGGCGGCCTGACCCTGCAAGACCTGGCGTCGGAATACGGCGTGTCGGCCGAGCGGATCCGCCAGATCGAATCCGCGGCGATGAAGAAGATGAAAAAAGCGCTGACCGCCTACGCCTGAACCGCGCAGCGCGCCACCCCAGGAAGCCCGGACAGCCGGGCTTTTTTTTGCGGTAACAATCGCCCCGGTCATGAAGGCAAAAAAAATAGGGGTGCTGTTGTTGTGGGTGATGAGCGTCACCCTGGCACAGGCCGAGTTGCCAAGCGCAGTGTCACTTTCGACCCCGGCCGTGCCGCCGGTCGAAGCCATCGTCCTGGGCGCGCCGACCCGCGTCGTCACGCTGGATGGCCGCAGCCAGTTCTGGATCGACTCGACGGGAAAGTTCAGCGTCGAACAGGTGGCGGCAGCAGGCGACGCCCTGCCATGGGAACTGCGCCAGCGCAACGCCCGGTACCGGATCAGCGACCAGGCTTTGTGGTTCCGGTTCGATGCGGTGGTTCCTGACGACAGCCGCTGGTATCTCGAACTGGGCTCTTCGAGCATCGACCGGGTCCAGCTTTTCTATCACCTGCCGGACGGACGCTGGCGGACCCAGGAAGCAGGACAGGCGCGACCGGTGTCCAGCTGGCCGTTGCCGGGGCGGTTGCCGACGTTCGAGCTGGCGCCCGGCAGCCAGCAGCCGGTCCGCTACTACCTGCGGGCCGAGCTGTCCCGGTTCGACTTCGCCAGTCCCCTGGTGATCCACAGCCAGGCGGCGTTGCTGACCTCCCGGCAGGCCGAGCAATTCCTGCTCGGCGCGTTCTTCGGCCTGGCCGCTCTGATCGGCTTCCTGGCCTTTGCCAATGCCGTGGTGCACCGCGACCGGAGTTTCGCGGTTTACACGGTGTACGTCGTCACACTCGCCTTCGGACAGGTTGCTTACCTGGGCCTTGGCGCCCAACATGTGTGGACCGACTGGCTGCGCTGGAACCAGATGTCGACCTTCGTGCTGGCCGGCGCGACCACGGCGGCCGCGCTCTGGTTTGTCCGGACGGTCACGGAGCCGGCGCGCTTTTCCCGCGTGCTCGACTTTTCGGTGCTGGCACTGATTGCCGCCGTGCTGGGCGCCGTTGCTGTCGACACGCTGGTTGCGTCCCAGCGCAGCCTGGCGCTGCTGCTGATCTTCACCGCCGTCGGCCTGGTGGCGGCTTTGCTGATGGTGGTGGTGGTCTGGTCGGTGGGCGACGACCCTTATGTCCGCCTGATGGCGCTGGGGTTCCTGCCGGCGGTCGTGATGGCGATGTTCCCGGTCGCACGGGGCCTTAACCTGATTGCCGCCAACGGCCTGACCCGGTACGGCCTGTCGGTGGGCGCGGCCGTGCAGATCCTGATCCTGTTTTATGTCCTGAGCCTGCGGGGCAGCCGCCGGCGGGAAGCGGACGTGCGTTCCGCGGCGCTGTCACGCACGGACGCCCTCACCGGCCTCGCGCACCACCGGTCGCTGCAGCATCGCCTGGAAAGCACGCTTGCGCGGTGCCTGAAGCAAAAGCACGCGTGCGCCCTGCTCGCAGTCAAGCTGGCGAACTACGACGCCCTGGTCAGCGAATACGGCCGGGATGTCTCGGAAAAGGCGCTGGTCGTGACGGCCTCGCTGCTGCGAAGCACGATCACCGACATCGACCTGGCGGCTCGGGTCGGCAACCATGAATTCACGCTGTTGCTCGAAGGGCCGACCACTGCCGAGGCGGCGACCAGCTGCGCCCAGCAGGTCATCGCCCGCGGATTGCAGCAGTCGGCCGCCCTGCCGGCGACCGTCAGCCTCAAGTTCAATGTCGCGGTCGCGATGCTGCCGGACAAGGGCTTCGACGCCGACGGCTGCGTCGCCTGGCTGCGCGACGCCGTCAATGCGATCCGGCCGGATGCGCGCCGCGCGATCCGGCCGATGAACTTCTGAGCCGGTGGCACGGCTCGCTAGTTGCCCTCGAAGATTCCCATGCGGGCGATCAGGACTTCAGCAGCAACCGGATGTCCGACGCCAGCGCCGGGGCGCCGCTGCCGTAGCGGGTGTACAGCCGCAGCCGGCCCTGCGTGTCGTACACATAGCTGGCCGCAGAGTGATCCATGCTGTAGCTGGTGGGGGTCTTGCCCTCGGTGCGCTTGTAGTACACCTTGAAGTCCTTGGCCATGGCGGCCAGCTCCTCGGGAGAGCCGCGCAGCGCGAGGAAGGCCGGATCGAAATTGGCCATGTAGCCCTTCAACACTTCGGGCGTGTCGCGCTGGGGATCCACCGTCACCAGCAGCACCTGCAGCTTGTCGGCGTCAGCGCCGAGCAGCTGCTTGACCTGCGACAGTTCGGTCAGGGTCGTCGGGCACACGTCGGGGCACTGGGTGTAGCCGAAGAACAGCACCACGATCTTGCCCTTGAAGTCCGCCAGGCTGCGCGGCTTGCCGGTGTGATCGGTCAGGCGAAAGTCCCTGGCGTAATCGGCGCCCGTCATGTCGATCGAGCTGAATTGCAGCTTGCCTTCGGTGCAGGCGCCCAGCAGGCTGCCGGCAGCGGTCACCAACGCAAATCGCGACAGGAACCGGAGAGCGGAGCGGCGGTGCATGGTCATGGGAGGTAGTGGTCCACCAGCAGCGCGGCGAACAGCAGGCTGAGGTGAATCAGCGAAAAGCGGAAGGTCTTGCGCGCCAGCGCATCGGAATAATTGCGCCAGAGCCGGAAGCCGTACCAGCTGAAGCCGGTGCTCAGGACCAGCGCCGACACGAGGTAGAACCACGAACTCATGCCGTAGGCGAACGGCAGCAGGCAGGCGGCGAACAACGCCAGCGTGTAGAGGAAGACCTGCAGCCGGGTGAACTCGTTGCCGTGCGTCACCGGCAGCATCGGCAGCCCCGACTTGCGATACTCCTCCACGCGGTACAGCGCCAGCGCCCAGAAGTGCGGCGGCGTCCACAGGAAGATGATCAGGAACAGGATCAGCGCTTCCGGGCTCACATCGCCGCGCATGGCGGCCCATCCGAGCACCGGCGGCATGGCGCCGGAAGCGCCGCCGATCACGATGTTCTGCGGCGTCAGCGGCTTGAGCACCACGGTGTACACCACCGCATAGCCGATGAAGGTGGCGAAGGTCAGCCACATCGTCAACGGGTTCACCCAGCGGTACAGCACCCACGAGCCGGCGCTGCACAGCGCCGCGGCGAACAGCAGAGCCTGCAGGTCGCTCAGTTCGCCCCTGGCCGTCGGCCGCCACTCGGTCCGCTTCATCTTGGCGTCGATGCCCTTTTCCACCAGGCAGTTGAAGGCGGCCGCCGCCCCCGCCACCAGCCAGATGCCGGCGCAGGCAATCAGGGCCAGCCGGACTTCCGACAGCTGCGGCACGCCGGGAACGGCGAGCGCCATGCCGATCAGCGCGCAGAACACGATCAGCTGCACCACCCGCGGCTTGGTCAGCGCATAGAACTGGCGGCCGACCTGAATCGCCGTCGTCATGCCGGCGCCCCCGATCCCGCGAGCGACGGGATGGCGCGCGAACGGGACGCAGGTCGGACGCGGCAACAAGTCCAGGTCAGCGCCACCACCAGGGCAGCGGCGCCGCCGGTATGGGACACCGCTGCGGCCAGGGGCCAGTCCATGACGACATTGGTGATCCCGGTCGCGACCTGCCACAGGGCCAGGCCGACCAGCCAGAGCGCGTACTTGCGCAGCGCCTGCGTTTGTCGCAAGCGCCAGGCCAGCACCGACAGCAGCACGATCACCACGTAGGCGCCGAGCCGATGCACGTAATGGATCGCAGTCAAAGCGGCAAAGTTGATCGGTTCGCCCGCGCCGGTGCGCCCCAGTTCACGCCACAGCTCAAAGCCCTGCCGGAAGTCCATCACCGGCCACCAGCCGCCCTGGCACGACGGAAACGTATTGCACGCCAGCACCGCGTAATTGGTGCTGACCCAGCCGCCCAGAGCGGTCTGCAGTGTCACCATCGCAAATGCCAGCAGCAGCAGCGCGCGCGTAGCGCGGTCAACAACAATGGGAGCCATGCCGTTGGCTCGCGCATAGGCTGCGGATTGCACCGTCAACAGCGCCAGCAAGCCGAGGCCACCAAGCAGGTGCAGCGTGACGATGGCGGGGAACAACTTCATCGTGACCGTGAGTGCGCCGAAAGCCCCTTGCAGGCAAACCCAGGCCAGGGTGACCAGCGGCAGTGCGAGACCGATCACCACCGCCCGTTTGCGCAGCACCCAGGTCGACAGCGCCAGGGTCAGGATCAGCACGCCGACTCCGGTCGCCAGGTAGCGGTGGATCATCTCGATCCAGGCCTTGCCCTGGGTGACCGGGCCGGTCGGCAGCGCCGCCTGTGCCTGGTCGATCTGCTGCTGCGCGCCGGCGGGACTGGCGCTGCCGTAGCAGCCAGGCCAGTCGGGGCAGCCGAGTCCGGAATCGGTCAACCGGGTGAAGGCGCCAAACAACACCAGGTCGAATGTCAAAAACAGCGTCAGCAGCGTGAGCGCCTGCAGGCGCCGCGCCGGTGCGGCCCGGCGGTTGCGCAGCCAGACCCAGGCCAGCGGCCCGATCGCCACGGCGATGCCAAGCAGCATCAGGCGCAGCGCGGGCGTCAGGTCGACCAGGCTCGCTTGCATGGTCAGCGAGGCTCGCGCCCCGGCTTGTCCCAACCGGCCGACGCGCGCATCAGCCGGTCGAGGTCGCGCTTGGCCCTGCTGGCCGTCGCGGTGTCGAGCGCGGCCGGGAAGCGCAGCATCAGGTTGCCCAGCGGATCGGCCACATAGAGATGATCCTGGATGCCATGGCCCGTCCCCGGTGGCAGCCAGCCGGCCAGTTCATTGCCCGACACGCGCAGCACGGTCGCCTGTCCCAGCGCCGGCCCCAGTGCCGGACGAACCGGCGCGTCGTCGGCCACCAGCCAGACCCAGTCCAGGCGCTCTTTTTCCTTGCCCAGGCTCTCGCGCAGCTGCCGCTGCAGGTACAGGCGTTTTTCGCAAGCCGGATCGCAGGCGCCCGAGGCAACGCTGATCAGCAACCACTGGCCCTTGAGCGTCGTCAGCGACGCGGCTGTTCCATCGAGCGACCGGGCGGCAATTGCGGGCACCGGCCGTTGCGGTTCCAGCAGCTCGCCGTAATTGCGCCGGCCCTCGGGCCGCACCACGTAGTAGGTGAAGTAAGAGGCGATCACCGGCGCGGCGCAGACCACCACCACACCCAGCAAGCGCCAGCGACCCAGCACCGTCCGCCGCGCCACGTCGACCTGGGCTCCGGGTGTCGGCAGCGAATGCACGGTCAGGCCGAGCGGCTGATCAGGCACGCGCTGACTTCCGGCGGGGGGCGATGAACTGGAACCAGACATAAAGGATTGCGATGAGGGCGCTCAGGGCAAACCACTGAAACGCGTAGCCGTAGTGTTTTTCGACGCCGCTGCCGGGTTGGGCCCAGTCTCGCAGCAAGCCGTCCGATGCGGCTCCGGTCTGCCGCACCGACAGGCCGGTCAGCAGCGGCAACCCGGTGCGGGCGCGAAACTCCGCCAAATCCAGATTTTGCCGGATCGCGCCGGTTTCCGGCCCGGCAAAGGCATAAAGCTTGGGCGGCGGCGGGGCAATCACTCCGATCACTTCAACCACGCCGGTCGGTGTCTCGATGGCCGGAAGCCGTTCACGCTCGACGAAGTTGCGCGCGACCCAGCCGCGCTGCACGGCAACAGCGGCACCGGCGCCATCGATTCGCAGCGGCGTGAGCACATCGAAACCCTGCTTGCCCTTCATCTGGCGGTTGTCGAGGAACACGGTTGCCCCTGCGACCCACTCGCCCTTCAGCCGCACCGGACGCCAGATCAAACTGTTGCTCGCTGCGCCGGTTGCCATGGCGGCGAGAGCGCGTCCTTCCAGCATCGGCAGGCCCTGTCGTTGGGACATCGCTGCATGCAGCGCGTTTTTCTGCGCCGCTCGCGAAAGCTGCCAGGCGCCGAGACCCAAACCGGCGGCAATGCCCACGATCGCAGCGGCGGTGATGGACCAGAAGCGTCCGGCGCGGCGCGGGGTCAACGGATAATCCACGGCATGAAGTATCTCGTCCTGCTTGCGTTCATCGCCATCATCGGCAGCCTCGGGTCCGCGCTGTTCTTCATGATGAAGGATGGCCGGGACGGCAAGCCCAAGTCCAGCAACATGGTTCGCTCGCTGGCACTGCGGGTCGGGCTGTCCATCATGCTGTTCGTCTGCATCCTGCTGGCGTGGAAGTTCGGCTACATCCAGCCGACCGGCATTCCGCTGTCAGGAAAGTAGCCGGCAGCAAGGACAAGGGCCGCAGCGAGGCCCTTGGAATCTTCTAGAGCCAGTACACCAGGGTGTAGAGGCCCAGCCAGACCACGTCCACGAAGTGCCAGTACCAGGCCGCGCCTTCGAAACCGAAGTGCCGGTCGGCGGTGAAGTGACCCTTCTGCAGCCGCAGCGTGATGAAGAACAGCATCAGCATGCCGATCAGCACATGGAAGCCGTGGAAGCCGGTCAGCATGAAGAAGGTCGAGCCGTACGCGCCGGAGCGCAGGGTCAGGTTCAGATCGCTGTACGCGTGGAAGTATTCGTAGCCCTGCACCAAGACGAACGTCGCGCCGAGCAGCACCGTGATCCACATGAACAGCAGCGTGCGACCGCGGTGGCTCTCGCGCAGCGCATGGTGGGCGATGGTGAGGGTCACGCCGGAGCTGAGCAGCAAGGCGGTGTTGATCGTCGGCAGCCAGAACGGGGTCATGGTCTGGAACGGCTCGATGATCCCGGCCGGCGACGCCGTGGTCCCGGGAGCGACCGAAGGCCAGGCCGCCTTGAAGTCCGGCCAGAGCAATGCGTTCTCGATCCCTCCGAGTTGGGGAACCGAGTGCGACCGCATCCACCACAAGGCGGTGAAGAAGGCGCCGAAGAACATCACCTCGGAGAAGATGAACCAGCTCATGCTCCAGCGAAACGACAGGTCGACCCGATGGCTGTACCTGCCGCTTTCGCTCTCGCCGATGGCCTGCCGGAACCACTGGAACAGCACCACGAACAGCCACAGCATGCCGAACAGCACGAGGTACTTGCCCCAGTCCACGCCGTTGATCCACTGCGCGGCGCCGAAGAACACTGACAACAACCCGAAAGACGCCATCACCGGATGGCGCGAGGGCCCGGGCACGAAGTAGTAAGGCGTGCTGCCAGTGCTGCTAGTACTCATTTGAACTCCTGATTCCCGAAATCTTTTTCCCTGGACCTGCTGGTCACGCGACCACCCACCGCACCAGCAGCATCAGGCTGCCGACCAGCAGCGCCACGCCGGCCAGGGCGACGACGATGATGTGGAACGGGTTGAGCACGCTCAGGTCGTGCTGGTACTGGCTATTCTTGCGGATGCCGATGAACGACCAGGCCACGGCCTTGACCGATTGCAACAGCGAACTCATAGACGATGTCCCGCTGGCGGGGCCACGAGCGCAGCTGTCGGAGCGGGCGGCGTCTTGCCACCGACCTCGAAGAAGGTGTACGACAGCGTGATCGTCGTCACGTCCTTCGACAGCCGGGGATCGATCACGAAGGCCACCGGCCACTGTTTTCTTTCCCCCGGTTCGAGCGTGTATTGCTGGAAGCAGAAACACTCGAGTTTGTTGAAATGCGCGGCGGCCTGCCTCGGCGCGTAGCTGGGGATGGCCTGCGCCGCCATGCGGCGGTCCTGCACGTTCTGGAACTCGTACATCACTGTGGCAAGCTGGCCCGGATGCACCTGCAGCTTCGACTGCAAGGGCTTGAAATGCCAGGGACCGCGGGCGTTCGCATCGAACTCCACCGTGATGGTCCGCGTCAGGTCGATCTGGG
>JAJAZH010000011.1 GCA_026785815.1 Ramlibacter sp.
GCAGCCCGTAACTGCCGCGGCCACGCTCCGGGCCAGGAGCGACGCGCTCGGTCGGGAGCCCGGGGCCCGAATCGCTGACCGAGATCTCGATGCAGTTCCCGCTGTCCCGGACGGCAATTGCGATCGCGCCCGGTCCGACCTGGGGCTCCACACCATGCTTGATCGCGTTCTCCACGAGCGGCTGCAGCAGCATCGGCGCGATCGCTAGCGATGCCAGTTGCGGCGGCAAGTCGAGCCGGAACGCGATGCGCGGCCCGAGCCGCGTCGACATGATCTCCAGATAGGCACGCAACTGCGCGAATTCTGCGCCGAGCGTGGTCCACGGCGCGCGCGAGGCCGCCAGCGAGCCACGCAGATAGGTGATCAACTGATCGATCATCCGCTCCGCCGCCGCCGGATCCTCGCTCACCAGCGATCGGAGGTTGGCCAGCGTGTTGAACAGCATGTGTGGTTCGAGCTGTGTGTGCAGCAGTCGCAGCTGCGCCTCGGTCGCCAGCCGCTGGGCTTCGGAGCGGGCCGCGGCTTCGCTGGACAGCTGCTCGCGGGTCGCGAAATAGTGCAGCGTGAGCCCGGCCACCAGGGTTGCCACCACAACCGGCACCAGGCCGTCCGCGCCGATCCCGACCAGATGCATCGGTTGGCCCAGCAACAGCAGTGCGATTGCATGGCCGGCGATGAAGCCGGCGGACAGCGCCACCATCGCCAGCAGCAGGCCGCGGACCACCGGTCGCAGCCGCCACAAGGCAGACGTGCTCCGGAGCAGCAGGATCGACAGGGTCATCGTCAGGCCGACGCATTCGGTCAGGACCAGCAAGCGCGCAAAGCTCTGGGCGCCGGGGACCGCCTGGTGCAGCAGCAGGGCGGCGACCGCCCAGAAGATGACGGACCCCGCCAGCAGCCGTCCGGCGCCGCCCCAGGTGGTGGGGTTCAGGAGCCGGTGGTCGGCGGTCAGGTGCTCACGCATGGCGCCTCCACTCTAAGAGGGTGCGCGCTCCAGGTCCAGCGGTGTCGCTTCCAGCGCGAAGATTGTGTCCACGAACGGTCGAAACGGGGCCGCGAGCTGCGGTTTTTTTGCGCTCCAGCGGCTGCCACCGCACAATGGCAGCTCAACAACTGGCCCTGTCGCCGGATCGGCGGGCTGGAGCGTCAGCAGGTCATCAATACAAGGTTCGACAGTCCCCTGCAGGGATTGCGTTGAGGAGCGGCACATGGACACAGCCAGGGCAGAAACTGTTGCCCAGAGGCAGGAACGGCTGGGCCAGCAGCAGGGCTATCCCGCCGATCGGCTGAAAACCAGGGTCGACGTCGCGGCGATGCTGACCCCGGAGCACTTCGCGCTCGAACGGGAGAAGATTTTCCGCCGGGCCTGGCTGGTGATCGGCCACACCGACGACCTGCCGCAGCGTGGCAGCTATTTCGTGTTCGAGGTTCCCACCTTCAAGGCCTCGCTGCTGGTGGTGCGCGGCCAGGATGACCAGGTCCGGGTCTTCCACAACGCCTGTCGCCATCGCGGCAACAAGCTGGTGCGGGAGGGCGAGGGCTGTCGCAAAAGCTTCACCTGCGGCTTCCACGGCTGGGTTTTTTCCAGCGAAGGCGCTCTGGAGGTCATCACCGACCCGCACATGTTCGAGGCGGTCGACAAGAAGGATTACGGACTTGTGCCCGTGACCGCCGACGTCTGGGAAAACCTGATCTTCGTCAACTTCGACGAGCAGCCGCGCGAATCGCTGCAGGACTACCTCGGCCCGGAGTTCTTCGGCAGGTACACGGGCTACTTCGACCTGCACCAGAAGGTGGCCAGCTACAGCTTCGAGCTCAACACCAACTGGCACCTGGGCGTGAACTCGTTCACCGAGGGCTACCACGCGCTGTACCTGCACAAGAACACGGCGCGTGACTACCAGGGCGGCAAGGTCAATCCGCAGCGGCACCGGCCCAACATGGAACTGATGAAGCGGCACCACCGCTACTCGGCACCGGGCAATCCCGACCACCGCATCCTGCCGGTCGAGGCGATCGCCATCCAGTACGGGCGCAAGCTGCTACCCGCCTTCGACTTCGATTGCTCGATGCTGCCGCCAGGCGTCAATCCGACCCGTTACGAATACTGGGCCTTCGACGTGGTCGAGTTCTTCCCCAATTTCGTGACCATCACCGGTAACCATTTCCGGGCCGAACTGACGTTCTGGCCGATCGACCACGAGCGCACGCTGGTGACCAACCGCACCTACAACTACAAACCGAAGAACCTGGGCGAGCGCCTGAGCCAGGACTACTTCCGGGCCCGCGGCCGGGACGTGGTGCGCGAAGACCTCAACACGATGGAAGCGCAACACCAGATGCTGGCTTCGGGCGCGTTGCCGCATGTGCTGCTGTCCCGGCAGGAGATGGCGTTGCAGCACCACTACGCCGTCACCGCCGACATGCTGGAGACGCCATGACCTCGGGGAACCGCTTCCACACCCAGCCTGCCGGTGCGGTCGAAGACGCCGGCCCGATCCTGCCCGAGCCTTTCGCTGACCTGGCGCCCTGGGCCCAGGACTGGTCGATCCGCACCGAAAGGGCGCGGGCCGAGAAGCGGCTCTCGACGCCGATCGCCAGGCTGCGTGAATTCCATGCCGCGACAGTGCCGCGGCTCGAGGCCATCATCCAGTACCTCAACAC
>JAJAZH010000012.1 GCA_026785815.1 Ramlibacter sp.
GGTGCTGGTGCTGGTGCTGGTGCTGGTGCTGGTGCTGGTGCCGGAGAGGGCGCAGGAGCAGGTGCCGGAACCGGTGCTTCGTTGTCGACGATGGTCGCGGTGCCGCTGGCGCTTGCGTTGGTGGTCGTCCCACCGGTCCGGGTCGCGGCCAGGATGAAGGTCTCGGAAGTTTCGATCAGGTTGTCGTCGACGATCGCGGTCCGGACCAGAACGGCGGTTTGGCCCGCCGCGAAAGTGGCTGACGAAGCAGCGCTCCAGGTCTGGCCACTGTCCAGAGAAACTTCCAGGGCGGCCGAATAGTCCGCGCCGCCGCCGCTGCCGTCGGCCAGCGAGAAGCTGACACTGGTTGCGCTGGTGCTGGCATTGCTCAGGCTGACCGTGAATACTGCAAACTCATTGCCTTCGTCCACCGTGACGCTGGAGACAGCCAGAACAGGCGTGTCGTTGTCGGTTGCTCCGCTGCCGGTGCCGTCGTCCCGGACCGTGACCACGCCCACTGGCGCGGCAATGGTGGCGTTGACTGGCGCGCTCAGGACAACGTCGAAAGTTTCCCCACCTTCAAAAGTGCCATCGTTGGCAATGCCGACCGTGATCGTCTTGCTGGTCTCGCCCGGCGCGAATCGGAGGCCCGTTCCTGATGCGAAGTAGTCCACGCCTTCGGTCGCGGTCCCACCCGACATCGTGTAATCCACGGTGACGGTCCGGGTGGACGCCGCGGACAGGCGCACGGTCAAGCTCGCAGTTCCTGCCCCTTCGTTGACGGTCACGTCCGTGATGGACAGGAACGGTAGTGCCACGGACTCGGCAGGCGGTGCTGGCATGACGTCGACAATCGGCTCCGGCTGAACCTGGTCACCAGGCCGGCCCCACAGCACGGGGGGAGCACCGTCCGGGGTCGCTGCGTCGGTCTCATACCCGTACCGAACCGGAGTGACGATCTCCAGGGTGCGCGCGAGCTGGACAATGTGATTGCCGTCGTTCTGCCTGGCTCCACCCGCCGTATCGTTCGCAGGAGGTTCTGCAGAACCTCCCTCGACATTCAACTTTCGGCCGTCAGTGGTCTCGACGACGCGGCCCACCAGCGAAGCGTCCTGTCGATCGCCGAAGAAGTCGCCGAACACGGCCGACTCGAGACGAACCGTTTCATTGGCTCTCAGCAGGAAGTAAGCGCCCTGATCGAACTGGAGCTCGACGCGGGCGTTTTCACCGGTCGAGATGAGGTCGTCCTCGAACACCAGGTCCCCCAGCTTGAGCCGACGCTGCTCCCCGGAAGAATTCCGCGCGAACACGACTCCTTCCAGAACAACGACCCGACCGATGGAGTTTTCTTTTGTCATGAGCGGTTGCTTGAACTGATCTTCGCGCTAGCGCTCGGTGAACGCAGCCTGCTTGGCCCTGAGGACGGGCTTCAGCAGATAGGAAAGGACACTCTTCTGGCCGGTCAGGATGTCGACCTCGGCCACCATGCCGGGAATGATCGGAAGCCCCTGGCCCAGCGTCGGCTTCTCCGTGCGCAAGCGGACCATGTAAAAGGCATTGCCGCGGTCGTCGATCACCGAGTCCGCGCCGATGACTTCCACCGTGGCGGGCAGGCCGCCATAGATGGAAAAATCGTAGGCGGTGAACTTGATGACAGCACGATCTCCCGGTCGCAGGAAAGCGATGTCCTTGGCCAGCACCCTGGCGTCCAGCAGCACGCTTTCTTCCATCGGAACGATTTCGACGACATCTTTCCCGGGCTGGACGACACCCCCGACCGTGTTCACCAGCAGACGCTTGACCGTGCCCTTGAGCGGGGACCGCAAGGAAGACTTGTCGACCTTGTCGGCCAGGCCGACGCCACCGGCCGAACTCACATTGAAGCGGCCCATGGTTTCGGAGAGCTCCTTGCGGGCCTCGCTCCTGAAATTGAGCGTCACTTCCTGGATTTTCCGGCTGGCTTCGACGATGGCCGACTGCGTCTTCGCCATCTGCGCGGTCGCGATCTCGCGCTCTCCCAGGAAGCGTCCCGCATCGCGTTCCAGCCGCATCAGCTCGACTTCGGAGACCGCGCCGCTGGCCATCAGCGGCTTGGTGTAGGCCAGCTCGCGGGCGGTCAGTTCGTAGGCGCGGGCCGACTGGTCCCGCTTGGCCGCCATTTCGGTGAATTCCTGGCGCCGCTGCGCGAGCTGCTGCTCGGCGATGGACTGTTGGGCGCTCAGCGTCAGCTTGCTTGCCTCATAGGAACGCAGTTCGGCTTCGACGGTCCTGGGGGCCTCGGCCAGCGCCTCGCGCGGCGGGACAAAGTCGGTGCCCTCGGCCAGCGCCCGCAAGCGCGCGGCCCTGGCCTGCAGCGCCAGGTACTGGGCCCGATTCTCACGCACCGAAGAATCGAAGCGGGTCGGGTCGATGTTGACCAGCACCTGGCCGGCTTCGACCAGCTGGCCCTCCTTGACCAGGATTGCCGAGACCACCCCACCATCCAGGCTCTGCAGAACCTGCAGCTGCTTGGACGGCACGACCCGCCCTTCACCGCGGGTGATTTCGTCGACGCGGGTCAGTCCGGCCCAGAGCAGGGCCACCACCAGCACCAGCCAGAAGCACTTCAACAGGATCCGGGCGCGCAATGGCTCCTGCTCGTGCATGGCGCGATCGACGTCATCCCAGGGGCCTGCAGCCGATGCGCCCGCCAGCGACAACGGGGCAGCAGCAGAACCCGTTGCCCTTTGCCGCAGCGCGCTCATGAAAGCCGGCAGTCTCATGCTGCCCGCCCGATTCGGCCGGCTGTCAGGTCCGCCATCACGGCGTCCCGCGCGCCGTCGGCGACGATCCGGCCGTCGTCGATGACGATGATCCGGTCCGCCAGTTCCAGCAGGCTGTTGCGGTGGGTGACGACGATCATCGTCCGGTGCAGGGCGAACCGCCGCAACCGCTCCTTGAAATCGGCCTCGGTCGAAAAATCCATCGACCCGGTCGGTTCGTCGAACAGGAGAATGGACGGCTCCATCAGTGCGGCCCGGGCAATCGCCACGCCTTGCCGCTGCCCGCCGGACAGGGATTCCCCCCGTTCGCCGATCTGCATGTCGAAGCCTTCGGGATGGCGATTGACAAACGCGGTCAGCCCGCCGATCTCCGCCGCCGCGACGATTGCCGCGTCGTCCGCCGATGGCGCCGACAGGGCGATGTTTTCGCGCAGGGTGCCGTAGAACAGCGTTGCGTCCTGTTCGACATAGCCGATGTTGGCCCGCAGTTCGCCCGGGTCGATCTGGCGCAGGTCGATGCCGTCGACAGTGATCGAACCCTGGCTCGGCGTGTACAGACCCAGGACCAGGCGCTGCAACGTCGTCTTGCCGGAGCCGACGCGGCCGATGACGACCACTTTTTCGCCGCTCCTGACCCGGAACGAGACACCCCGCAAAGCCTCCTGCTCGCGGCCCGGATAGCTGAAGTGCACCTTGTCGAAGACGATGTCGCCTGTGATGTGCGGGCGGTGCAGGAAACGGTCGTCGTCCGAGCGCTCCCCTTTTCTTTCCATCGTCGTTTCGAGCGCCGTCAACGCCGTCCGTGCGTTCTGGTACTGCATCATCAGCGCCACCAGTTGGCCAAGAGGCGCCATGGCCCGACCGCCCAGCAGGGTGGCGGCGATCAGGCCGCCCATCGTCAGGAGGCCGGCGTGAATCAGGTAGACACCGGCCACGATCATCGCCACATTGACAATTTGCTGCAGTGTGGTGACGCCGTTGACGACCGACGCGGACAGCAGCCGCAGCCTGGCGCTGGCGCCAGCGAGAAAGACCGACGTCTCTTCCAGCTTGGCTTGCATCAAGCCCTCGGCGCCATGCGCCTTGACCGTCTCCATCGCCGTCAACGCCTCGACCAGGGTGGCGTTGCGCATGGCGGACGCGCGGAATGTGGTTTCGGCCAGCGCCTGCATTTTTCGCTGCACGAAGTAGCTGTAGACGACGACGATGAGCAGGCCGACGACCGGCGCGATGACCAGCGGCCAGGAGATCCAGGCCAGGACGCAAAGGAAGATGACGGCGAATGGCAGGTCGATGACCGCCGTCACGGTGGCCGACGCGATGACGTCGCGCACCGATTCGAAGGAACGCAGGGAAGCGGCGTAGGCGCCGACCGAGGCCGGTCGGTCGGACAATTTCATCCCCAGGACCCGCTCCATGATCGAGGCGGAAAGCCGGATGTCAATGCGGGTCCCGGCCAGGTCCACGAAGTGACCTCGGATCATTCGCAGGGCGTAGTCCATGCCCAGCACCAGGGCCATGCCCAGCGCCAGCATCCAGAGCGTGTCGACCGCGAAGTTGGGCACCACCCGGTCGTAGACATTCATCGAGAACAGCGGAAGCCCGAGCGCAAACAGGTTGACCAGCAGCGCTGCGGCCAGGATGTCGCGGTAAAGCGGCAGCTGCTCCCGGACCACGCCCCAGAACCAGTGGCCAGTAAGCGCCTGCTTCGCCGGTGTTCGCAGGTCGAACCTGAATCTGGGGCGGGCAAAAATAGCGATCCCGGCATAGCGGGCAGCCAGGTCGGCCGTCGCCAGAACCACGGCGCCTTCGCCGGTGTCCGGGAACAGAAGATTGGCCTGCTCGCCGGTTTCGTTCCAGCTGACCAGAAGGCAAGCGCCGCCGTTCTTCAAAAGCAGCACGACGGGCAACAGCGCGGGGTCGATGCCCGCCAGCGGCCTCCGGACGATTTTTGTCGACAAGCCGGCGCGCGTTGCGGCCCGGGCGAACAGGGACGGGGTCAATCCGGACTTCGCGATCGGCAAGCCGGAAGCCAGCGACGAGCGGCTCCCGGGCCGCCGGTGGATCCGGGTCAGCTCGACCAGGCAGTCCAGCAGCGCGTCCGGCTGCAGGGACGTTTCACGCGAACCCATGCTGGCGCTCCGCGGGTGAAACGGCGTTATGGGACAGTTCAGAAGCGCGCATCTTGCAAGGGGGGCACAGACAACCGGCAGGTAGGTTGCTTATTGTAACTCCGTGTAACTAAACCAGCCATTCCGAACCTAAAAGGATTGACAGACGGAGAAATGGATCACAGGTCGTTGTAGGAGCGCCACTCTGGCAGGCATCTCAGAGGTGGGAAAGTCGCGATTTCCAAAGGCGATTTAACAGCTCGTGACGCCGCTGCTGCTCTTCCGTGCCGCTGGTTACGCAAGGTTTCGATGGGTGGATTCGGTTTGACGGCTATTTGTTGAGGCTTAAACTATTTAGATCACGAGCGGAACCGACCGGATGGACTTGGAAGCGCGGGCCCACAACGAACACCCCCAGGCATTGCGCCTCTGGTTGCGGTTACTGACGTGCGCCCAGCTGATCGAGACCCGTGTGCGCAGCGAATTGCGGACCCAGTTCGCAACCACCTTGCCCCGGTTCGACCTGATGGCGCAACTCGAACGGGCGCCCGAGGGCCTGAAGATGAACGAGCTGTCGCGGCGGATGATGGTCACCGGCGGCAACATCACGGGAATCACCGACCAGCTCGCAGCCGAAGGACTGGTCGGCCGGATCGACGTCGAGGGCGACCGCCGCGCTTACCGGGTCCAGCTCACGGACAAGGGGCGAAGGATCTTTCACGACATGGCCGGCCAGCATGCCGAATGGGTGGTGGATGCGTTTTCCGGGCTCAGCGACAAGGAAGTCGCCACGCTGCACAAGCTGCTCGGGAAAGTGAAAGAGCATGCCGCGGTACAGCGGGTGTCCGCAACAGGCCCTTTACCCGCGCCGAAGGCCCATGGCGCCGTTGCAGACAAAGCGGAGGTCCGCCAGTGAAGCCACACCACGACCGGTTCGTGAAAGACCGGATGCCGACGGCGGAACAGCTTCCCCGGATGGTCTACGGGCGGCCGGAGTTGCAGTTCCCCGACCGGCTGAACCTGGTGGAGGAACTGCTCGACAAAGCCGGGGCGCGGGGGTTGACCGACCGTCCCATGTTGCGTTCCGACCGACTGACGCTGACCTACGGCGAAGCGCGCGAGCGGGTCGACGCCATCGTGCGGATGCTGACGCATGACCTGGGCCTGGTGCCGGGGAACCGCGTGCTGCTGCGGGGCGGAAACTCGATCGGCCTGGCGCTGGCGTGGCTGGCGGTGGTCAAGGCTGGAATGATCGCCGTGGCGACGATGCCCTTGTTGCGGGCGCGCGAGCTCGGCGACATCATCGACAAGTCGCAACCGGTCGCTGCGCTGTGCGACGTGACATTGCTGGAGGAACTGAACCAGGTCCGGGTCGGGCGGCCAGCGCTGCGAACCGTCGTGTCGTTCAACGCTGTGCCCGGCAAGACCGCGCTGCCGGCGGCCACGGGACCAGCCAGCCCCGGACCCGAGGTCGCTTGCCCGACCGACGCCGACGATGTCGCGATGATGGCCTTCACTTCCGGCACCACAGGCAAACCGAAGGCCGCGGCGCACACGCACCGGGACGTGCTTGCCGCTTGCGAAGCCTGGCCGCGGCACGTCTTGCGGGCGACGCCCGAGGACATCGTGGTTGGATCGCCGCCACTGGCCTTTACTTTCGGTCTTGGCGGCCTGCTGATCTTCCCGATGTGGGCCGGCGCTTCGGTCTACTTTCCGGATTCCGCCTACACGCCCGAATCGATGGTCCGGACCTTCACCGAAGTGGGCGCCACGATCTGCTACACAGCGCCGACGTTCTATCGCCAGATGGCTCCGTTCGTGCGGGTGCTCGGCGCCGGGCCGCTGCGGATCAGCGTCAGCGCCGGCGAGGGCCTGCCGGATGCGACGCGCCAGCTGTGGAGAGATGCGAGCGGAATCGAGATGACAGATGGGATCGGCGCCACCGAGCTGTTCCACATCTTCATCTCGTCGCCCCCGCCGGAAGTCCGGCGTGGCGCCATCGGCAAGGTGGTCCCCGGCTACCAGGCCCGGGTGGTCGACGACGATGGCAACGAGTTGCCGCGCCACACTGTCGGCAAGCTGGCGGTCATCGGGCCCACCGGCTGCAAGTACCTCGACGACCCGCGGCAGGCCAGCTATGTCAAGCACGGCTGGAATTACCCGGGCGACGCCTTCCTGCAGGATGACGACGGCTATTTCTTCTTCCAGGCCCGCGCCGACGACATGATCATCACGGCGGGCTACAACGTGGGAGGTCCGGAAGTCGAAGACGCACTGCTGCGGCATCCGGCAGTCGCCGAATGCGCCGTGATCGGCAAGCCCGACGACACCCGCGGCATGATCGTCAAGGCCTTTTGCGTGCTCAAGCCCGGCCTGAGTGGCGACGAAGCCATGGTGAAGGCGCTCCAGGAGCACGTCAAAGCCACCATCGCGCCCTTCAAATACCCGCGCGAAATCGAATTTGTCGCCAGCCTGCCCCGCACCGAGACTGGCAAGCTGCAGCGCTTCCGCCTGCGCCAGTCCTGACTCTGGCAAGGTCCCGGGATCGCGGCCAGCGCGAATCCGGATAATGGTCTGCATGCCCGCGTATTCCTTCGAAGCCCTCGACGCCCAAGGCGACACGCTGCGGGGCGTGATGGAAGCGGATACGGCCAAGGCGGCCCGCAGCCAGCTGCGCGCCCAGTCGCTGGTCCCACTGCAGGTGTCGCCGGTGGTCTCGGGCGACGGCGCCGCGGCCAACGAGCGCAATTTCGGCCTCGGCACGCGCCTGTTCCGGCGGCCGGTGTTCAACTCGATCGGACTGGCGATCTGGACCCGGCAGATCGCCGGCCTGGTCACCTCGGGGCTGCCGCTCGAACGCGCCCTCACCGCGCTGACCGATGAAGCCGAAATGGAAGAAGAGCGCAACCTGGTCGCCGCGCTGCGGGCCGAGGTCAATGCCGGCTCGTCGTTCGCCAAGGCGCTGACACAGCATCCGCGCGAGTTCTCCGACATCTACATCGCCGTCGTCAATGCCGGCGAGCAGAGCGGCCATCTCGGCTTGGTGCTGGAACGGCTGGCCGACGACCTCGAAGAGCGCCAGACGCTCAAGAGCCGGCTGATCGGCGCCGCCCTCTATCCGGCGATCGTCACCGTGGTGGCGATCGCGATCGTGCTGTTTCTGGTGGCCTATGTCGTTCCGCAGGTCGCTGCCGTGTTTGCCGGCAGCAAACGCGCGCTACCTTTCCTGACTGTCGCGATGCTGTGGGTCAGCGCGATGGTGCGGCAATACGGCTGGCTCGCCGCAATCATCCTGGTCGCCGGCACGGTCGGCCTGCGGGCGGCGCTGCGCAACGAAGCGTTCCGTGAGCGCTTCGACGCGGCGTGGCTGCGGCTGCCGGTGCTGGGGCGGCTCGCGCGCGGCTACAACGCGTCCCGTTTCGCCAACACGCTGGCGATGCTGGCCGGCGCCGGGGTCCCGATCCTGAAGGCGCTGCAGGCGGCCTCGGAAACCCTCAGCAATCGCGCCATGCGGGCCGATGCGCTCGACGCGACGGTGCTGGTGCGCGAAGGCGCGCCGCTGGCATCGGCGATCGCCCAGAAAAAGCGCTTCCCGGGTTTGCTCAGCATGTTCGCGCGGCTGGGAGAGCAGACCGGCCAGCTGCCGGTGATGCTGCAACGCGCCGCGACGCAGCTCAGCGCGGAAGTCCAACGCCGCGCAATGCAGCTCGCGACCATCCTGGAGCCGCTGCTGATCGTCACGATGGGCCTGGTCGTGATGCTGATCGTGCTGGCGGTGCTGCTGCCGATCATCCAGCTGAACCAGTGGGTCCGCTGAAGTGAAACGACCCCCACGCTCTTTTCAATCGCTGCCCCCCGAGGGGGCTTCAGTCTCCTTGAGGCGGCTCGGCGGAGACTGACATGCCAGCGTCACTGGACAACAAGCTGGTGGTGGCGATTTCATCGCGCGCCCTGTTCAACTTCGAGGAAGAGAACCGGATCTTCGAAAGCGGCGACCCGCAGGCCTACATGTCGCTGCAGCTGGAGCGGCTCGACCTGCCGGCGCGTCCCGGCATCGCGTTCTCGCTGATCAAGAAGCTGCTGGCGTTCAACGACGCCGCGGTGCAGCGGGTCGAGGTGGTGATCCTGTCGCGCAACGACCCGGTCTCGGGCATGCGGATTTTCCGGTCCGGACACGCCAACGAGATCAAGCTGGAGCGCGGCGTGTTCACGCAGGGGCGCTCGCCCTTTCGCTACCTGCGGCCCTTGCGCGCGCACCTGTTCCTCTCGGCCAATGCGCAGGATGTGCGCGAGGCGCTGGCCGCAGGATTTCCAGCCGCCCGGGTGCTGACCGAATCGGTTCTGGCCGGCACCAACTATCCGGACGAAGTGCGGATCGCCTTCGATGGCGACGCGGTCCTGTTCTCGGACGAAGCCGAGCGGGTGTTCCAGTCGCACGGGCTGGACGCCTTCCAGCGTCACGAATCCAGCAAGGCGGCGCAGCCGTTGCCCGAAGGACCGTTCAAGCCGCTGCTGTTCGCCCTGCACCAGCTGCAGCAGGCGGGCACGCCGAGGATGAAGATCCGGACTGCGCTGGTCACAGCGCGCAGCGCGCCGGCCCACGAACGGGCGATCCGCACCCTGATGAACTGGAACATCCACGTCGACGAGGCGATGTTCCTGGGCGGCCTGGCCAAGGGCGAATTCCTGCGCGAGTTCGAACCCGATTTTTTCTTCGACGACCAGACCGGCCACGTCGATCATGCGGCGCTGCATGTGCCTTCCGGCCATGTGAACAGCGGGATTTCGAACCCGTCGCAGTGAGTTTGCACAGCGGCGCAGCCGCTACGATGGCCCCTTCCCTGAAGGGCCCATCGAATGAAATCTGCCAACAACATGGCTGTGTTCCGCAGCACCGTCCGCAAGATCTGGGCGCTCACGCTGCCCTACTTCCAGTCCGAAGAGCGCTGGAAGGCGCGCGGACTGCTGCTGGCGATCGTGGTGCTGAACCTGGCCGCCGTGTACATGCTGGTGCAGATCAACGAGTGGAACCGGGTGTTCTACGACGCGCTCGAAAAGCGGGACCAGCCGGTGTTCTGGGAACAGCTCGTGCGCTACACCTACCTCGCATTCGCGTTCATCCTCATCGCGGTCTACAAGTTCTACCTGACGCAACTGCTGGAGATGCGCTGGCGGGCCTGGCTGACGCGGGACTACCTCACGCGCTGGCTGGCCGGCAAGGCCTTCTACCGGATGGAGCTGGGGCGCTATGCCGCAGGGGGTGACGCGCCCGACAACCCGGACCAGCGCATCCAGGAAGACCTGAACCTCTTCACCGCCTACACCGTCTCGCTCACCATGGGCCTGCTCAATGCGCTGGTGACACTGGCGAGTTTTGTCGGAATCCTGTGGGGCCTGAGCGGCGGCTTTTCGTTTTCCGCCGGCGGCTCCACCTATGAAATCCCCGGCTTCATGGTCTGGGCGGCGGTCGCCTACTGCGTGGTCGGCAGCCTGATCACGCACTACGTCGGCCGGCCGCAGATCGCCCTGAACTTCCAGCAGCAGCGTTACGAAGCGGATTTCCGGCACCACCTGGTTCGGGTGCGTGAATACAGCGAGGCAATCGCGCTCGACGGGGGTGAAAAGGTCGAGCGGCAGCACCTCGACACCCGCTTCACGAGCGTGCTGGCGAACTACCTGCGCCTGATCAGGGCCCAGAAGAACCTGATCTGGTTCACCAATTTCTTCGCCCAAGCCGCGCAGGTGTTTCCGATGATCATCGCCGCGCCCCGTTTTTTCAGCGGCGCGATCCAGCTCGGCGAGCTGATGCAGATCGGCTCCGCTTTCGGTCGGGTCCAGGATTCGCTGTCCTGGTTCGTCGACAACTACAGCTCGCTGGCTGCATGGCGTGCCACCACCGACCGCCTGACCAGTTTTGAAGAAAGCCTCGGCCGCCAGTCCACGACCCAGGGCGCAGAAATCATCGCCGGTGCTGACGCGCTGGTTGCGCGCAACCTGTCTCTCGGGCTGCCGAACGGCAGCCAGCTGATGAGCAACCTGTCCCTGCAGGTCCAACCCGGCGACTCGGTGCTGGTCAAGGGGCCGTCGGGCAGCGGCAAGTCGACCTTGTTCCGGGCCTTCGGCGGCATCTGGCCGTTCGCCAAAGGCCGGATCGAGATGCCGGCGGACGTAATGTGCATTCCGCAGAACCCGTACTTCCCGGACGGGCGCCTGCGCGACGCCGTGGCTTATCCCGAGCCGGCCGACCGCTACAGCGATACCGAGATCCAGCAGGCACTCGCCGATGCCCTGTTGCCGCAACTGGCCAGCCGGCTCGACGACCAGGACGCCTGGACCCAGAAGCTGTCCGGCGGTGAGCGGCAACGGCTTGCGATCGCCCGGGTGCTGCTGAAGAACCCGCGCTGGCTGCTGGCCGACGAGGCCACCAGCGCGCTCGACCCAAAGGCCGAGGCGAGCCTCTACCGCACGCTGCTGGAGCGGTTGGAGAAGGTCCGCGGCGGGATCGTTTCCATCGGCCACCGGCCGGCCCTGGAGGCCTTCCACAACCGGCGCTGGGAGATCGAAGCGGGCGCTGACGGCAGCGGCGCGGCGTTCCAGTTGCGCGAGGCGAGCACCTGAGCTATGCGGGAAGCCGCCGCCCTTCACGTCGCGCGACCCACAGCGTCGAGGCGCAGATCACCACGCCACCGATCAGGGTCGAGCGGCTTGGCGGGTCGGCGAACACCAGCCAGCCGAGCGCGGCGGCCCACACCAGCTCCAGGAACTTCACTGATTGCGTCGCTGAGATATCGGCAATCGTGAACGA
>JAJAZH010000013.1 GCA_026785815.1 Ramlibacter sp.
GCCAGCGCGCGTCCCCGCGCCAGCGTTTGGGCGTCGTCCGCGCGTGTGAAGTCCTTGACCTGCAGCAAGTCGAGCCCCGCCTCTCGCACCACCGGCGCTGCGGTCGTGAACGCAAGCACCTGGACCCGCGCCAGGCCGGCGTCGCGCAGCGCCTTCGCCACCGGCACCACCATCCGCACATGGCCGCTGCCATAGCAGACGCACAGCACCTTCTTCACCCCAGCGCCTGCTCGCCCCACAACGCCAGCGCCGCCAGCGCCCGCAGCTCGCGGGTGAAGTTCGCGCTGCCGTCCCGGTGCCGCACCAGCATGCTCTCGACCACTTCGGGCCGGAACAGGCGGTTGACGAGCGGGCTGTCGCCGAGAGTGGCGGCCAGCCATGCATAGCTGCTGGTGCGGAACCAGTCGCCGATCGGCATGGTGAACATCTGCTTCTTGCGGTAAGCCAGGTCCCCGCCCATCAAGGGCGCGGCGGCACGCTTGTACCAATGCTTCTTGTCGTCGGCGCGCAGCTTGGTGTTGCCGCGCGAACGGAAGGCGAACTCCATCATCCGCCAGTCCAGGAACGGGGCGCGGGCTTCGATCGACACCGCCATTCCCATCCGGTCGGGCTTGACCAGGTTATTGCCTGGCAAAAGCATCTGCATGTCGAGATACAGCGCCTGGTTGACGCGGTCGAAATGTTGCGCCCGGTCGAACCAGGGCTTGGCCGCAACCGTGAAGCTGTCGACCGGCTGCAGCCGCTTCGCCACATCGGGCTGGTACATCGCCTGCTTGGCTGCAGGCGAAAACAGCGAGATCGAATCGAAGTAGCCACGCTGGAAATCGTCGGCGGACAGCGCCTGGACACCGGTGCGGGACAGGTAGGCAGGGTACTTGTCGTAGCCGGCAAAGAGTTCATCACCGCCGTCGCCCGTCAACACCACCTTGACGTGTTTGGCGGCCAGCTCGCTGACCCGCAACGTCGGCATGAAAGACGCGTCACCGTGCGGCTGGTCGAGGTGGTGGATCACTTCGGGCCAGCGATCCAGCATGTTGAGTTCGGCAATCTCGCTGGTGTGGTCGCAACCGAACCGGCGCGCTGCTTCGCTGGCGAATGCGGACTCGTCATAAGCCGGATCGGCAAAGCCGATGCAGAACGTCTTGACCGGGCGGTCGACGTGCCGCGCCATCAATGCAACGATCGTGCTCGAGTCGACTCCGCCGGACAGGAAAGCGCCCCAGGGCACGTCGGCCCGCAGGCGGATCCGCGTTGCGTCGTCCAGGATCGACAGGAACTCAGCCGACCAATCGTCGAACCGGTAGTCCCGCTCCCGCTGCTCGGCCAGGCTCCACCAGGTGAAACTTTCGACACCGGAGCGGTTGAATCGCATCCAGGTCCCGGGCATCACATGGCGCACTTCCTTCCAGATCGTCCACGGCGCGGGGATGTAGTTGAAACTGAGGTAATGGTGGATCGCCTCGAGGTCCACCGCACCCAGCGAACGATCGATTTCCGTGGCCGGCAGGATGGCCTTGATCTCCGAGCCGAACACCATGCGGTTGCCGTCATCGGCGAGGTACAGCGGCTTGACGCCGATGCGGTCGCGCACCAGGTACATGGCATCGTCGCGAGCGTCGTCGATGGCGATCGCGAACATGCCGTTCAGGCGGCTGACGAAGTCGATGCCTTCCCGCTCGTACAGCCGCAGGATCACTTCGGTGTCCGACCCGGTGTCGAGCGTCACCCCGTCACGCCGCAAGGCCGCCGCCAATTCGGCGAAGTTGTAGATCTCGCCGTTGTGGACCACCGCGATCATCCCGTCGTCCGACACGAAGGGCTGGTGCCCGCCCTGGATGTCGATGATCGAAAGGCGCCGGTTGCCGACCGCGGCGCCCCGCTCGCGCTGGTGGTGGATGCCCTCGTCATCGGGGCCCCGATGGATCAGCTTGCGGGCCATGCCGGCCAGGACGTCATCGCCCAGCGGCCGCCGGCCCCGGTCGAAGTAGCCGAATATTCCGCACATGTCAGTTGCTCCCTCGTCCGCCCAGGCGGGCCAGCGTCCGGCCGAGGATCTTCAGATCCAGCGCCAGTCCGGCCTCGCGCACATACTGCAGGTCCAGCGCAAGTCGCTGGGCCGGCGTGGCCTGCGAGCGCAGCGTCACCTGCGCCAGCCCGGTCAGGCCCGGACGGACGCTGCACCGCTCGAGCCAGTCCGCTGCAGTGTAATTGGCCCTTTGCGCAGGCACGTCGGGGCGGGGCCCGACCAGGCTCATGTCGCCCCGCAGAATGTTCAGCAGCTGGGGCAATTCGTCGATGCTGGTGCGTCGGAGCCAGCGGCCGAAACGCGTGATGCGCGGATCGTCGGCCTGGGTCTGGTAGGAGCCTTTCACGGCTGCATCCGCGACCATGCTGCGGAACTTGAGCATGCCGAATTCGCGCCCGCCCCGGCCCACCCGCTGCTGCACGAACAGCACTGGCAGTCCGCTGTCGGCGGCGACGGCGACAGCCGCTACCAGCATGACGGGCCAGAGCAGCAGCAAGCCGGACACGGAAAAGATCAGGTCCATCGCTCGTTTCATCCAGCACTGGCCGCAACGGCGGAGAC
>JAJAZH010000014.1 GCA_026785815.1 Ramlibacter sp.
ATGGCGGCAACGTGCGGGCCACCCGCGGCTCCCGGCCGCCGACCGCCCGCGACCCGGCGGTGCGCGGCGCGCCGGCACCGACCGGCCCGGTCACGGTGACCGGGCTGCTGCGGCTGACCGAGCCGGGCGGTGGCTTCCTGCGCCGCAACGACCCGGCGGCCGGGCGCTGGTACTCGCGCGACGTCCAGGCGATCGCCGCGGACCGGGGCCTGGCCGACGTGGCGCCCTACTTCATCGATGCCGACGCCGGCGCGACCGACCCTGCAAGCGACCGTGCCGCCGCCCCGGGCCGCACCGACCGCCGATGGCCCGCCGGCGGCCTGACCGTGGTCCGCTTCCACAACAGCCACCTGGTGTACGCCATCACCTGGTACGCGCTGGCGCTGATGACCGCTTTCGGCTTCGGACGAGTGCTGCGCGAGGAGCGCCGGGGGCGAACTGGCGAGAATGGGGCATGAACGCGGTTTCACTGCAGCCCGAGGGGCGGTCGGACGTCCAGGGCAGCCAGCCCGACGCGACCGGCCGCAAGAACATGCGGCAGTTGATCCAGCTGCGCTGGGGGGCGGTGATCGGCCAGGTCGCCACCATCGCCGTGGTCCACTTCGGGCTGGACGTGCGGCTGCCGCTGATGCCGATGGTCGGCGTCCTGCTGACCCTGGTGGTGTTCAACATCATCAGCACACTGCGCTGCCGGGCCCGGCCCAGTGTCAGCAACAACGAGCTGTTCGCGGCGCTGCTGGTGGACGTCTGCATGCTGACCGTGCAGCTGTATCTCAGCGGCGGCGCCACCAACCCGTTCATCTCGCTGTACCTGCTGCAGGTGACGCTGGGCGCGGTGCTGCTCAGTGGCTGGCGGGTCTGGGCGATCGTGGTCTTCACCACCGCCGGCTACATCGGGCTTGACCAGATCAGTCAGCCGCTGCCGCTGCCGATGACGCTGGAGCGCGACCTGTCCAGCCCGCAGATGCAGGCGGCACTGATCTGCTTCGTGCTCAACGCCGCCCTGCTGGTGGTTTTCATCACCCGGATCAACGGCAACCTGCGCCAGCGCGACGCCCGGCTGGCCAGCCTGCGCCAGCGGGCGGCGGAGGAGGAGCACATCGTGCGCATGGGCCTGCTGGCCTCCGGTGCGGCCCATGAACTGGGCACGCCGCTGGCGACCCTGGCGGTGATCCTGGGCGACTGGGCCCGCGCCCCAGCAGTCGCCGCCGACCCGGAATTGGGCCAGGACGTCAGCGAGATGCAGTCCCAGGTGCGGCGCTGCAAGTCCATCGTCAGCGGCATCCTGCTGTCGGCGGGCGAGGCCCGCGGCGAAGGGTCGGAGGAAACCACGCTGCTCACCTTCCTCGACCGGCTGGTCGAGGAATGGCGGCTGCTGCACCCGGCCACCCGCCTCGACTACGACAACCGCTTCGGCGAGGACCCGCCGATGGCGTCAGACTCGACCCTCAAGCAGATGATCTTCAACGTCCTCGACAACGCCTATGACGCGGCGCCGGAAGCGCTGCGGCTGCAGGTGGACCGCGAGCGCGACGACCTGGTGCTCACCGTGACCGACCAGGGGCCCGGCTTCACGCCTTCGATGCTGGCGCAGATCGGCAAGCCCTACCAGAGCACCAAGGGCCGGCCGGGCAAGGGCCTGGGCCTGTTCCTGTCGGTCAATGTCGCGCGTACCCTCGGCGGCCGGCTCACGGCGGCCAACACCGACGCGGGCGGGGCGCGCGTTCGGATCGCTCTGCCGCTGGCAGTGCTGGTGCTTGACGACGAGCCAGACGATGCGAAAGGTGGGCGCGATGCCAGCTGAGGAACGCCTGCTGCTGATCGTCGAGGACGACGCGTCGTTCGCCAAGGCGCTGAGCCGGTCCTTCGAGCGGCGCGGCTACCGGGTGCTGCAAGCCGAGAGCCACGAGCAGATGAAGCAGGTGCTGCAGGCCGAGTCGCCCGCCTACGCGGTGGTCGACCTCAAGCTCACCGGCGACGCTTCGGGCCTGGCCTGCGTGGCGACGCTGCATGCGCACGACGCCGGCATGCTGATCGTGGTGCTGACCGGCTTCGCCAGCATCGCCACCGCGGTGGAGGCGATCAAGCTGGGCGCCTGCCACTACCTGGCCAAGCCGTCCAACACCGACGACATCGAGGCTGCGTTCGGCCGCGCCGAGGGCACCACCGATGTGGAACTGACCAACCGCACCACCTCGATCAAGACCCTGGAGTGGGAGCGCATCCACCAGACCCTGGCCGAGACCGACTTCAACATTTCGGAGACCGCCCGCCGCCTGGGGATGCACCGCCGGACCCTGGCACGCAAGCTGGGCAAGCTGCAGGTCAGGTAGCCCGCAGACCGGCTGGGGCCAGAATCGGCACTCCGACCCACCTCGATCGTCAAGGACTTGCCATGCCCCGCCTCGCTCCCCTGCCGCCCGAGACCACGCCCGAACTGAAGTCGCATTTCGACTTCTTCCTGTCCACCCTCGGCTTCACGCCCAACAGCGTGCTGACGATGCAGCGCAAGCCCAGGCTGGTGCGGGCCTTCGCCGAACTCAACGCCGCCGTGATGGACCCGGCCGGCGAGGTCGACCTGGGCTTCCGGCGGCTGGTCGGCCACGTGGCCAGCAAGGCGGCCGGCTGCCTGTACTGCCAGGCCCACACCCTGCTGGGCGGACACAACTTCGGCGTCAGCGACGAGAAGCTGGCCGACATCTGGAACTACGCCAGCAGCCCGCTGTACAGCGAGCGTGAGCGCGTGGCGCTGGACTTCGCGCTGGCCGCCGCGGCGCAGCCCAACGCCGTCACCGACGACCAGTTCGCCGAACTGCGGCGTCACTGGAGCGACGGCGAGATCGTGGAACTGCTGGGGGTGGTGGCGATGTTCGGCTTCCTCAACCGCTGGAACGACACCATGGCCACCCCGCTGGAAGCCGTGCCGCTGGCGGTGGCCGTGCAGGCCGCCGGCGCCCAGGGTTGGAGCGCGGGCAAGCACGGGGACGCCGGCGCCGCCTAGCTCACCGGAGCGCGCGCAGGCGCCAGAACATCGACCCGCGATGGCGAATGGCTTCCGCCGCCCCCTCCTTGAGTGCCGAGAAAAGCATTTCAGCATCGATCAGCTGCCGTTTTTGCTGCTCACTCAGCTCGTAGAACGCGTCCAATC
>JAJAZH010000015.1 GCA_026785815.1 Ramlibacter sp.
CCGCGCACGAGTTCACTTCCGAGGAAGCGCGTGAAGCTGGGCGCAAGGGCGGCCAGGCGCGCGCCGAGAACCGCTCCGCGCGCCAGCGGTCGTCAAGCGCCACCCCGGAAACGGCGAACAGTGCCAGCGACTCGGGCAGCAATCGCGGCAACGCCAGCGACCGCTGAGCACGGCCTTGCTGATGAAGATCATTCCACGGGCTTGCGCATGCGCAATCGCAATTGCGATGCTGCCCGCGGCATGGTCAGCCGGCAAGAAAGAGACTTCCGAAGCGCAGCAACGTTACAAGCAGGAACGCGCGCATTGCCTCAGTGGCAAGTCGAACCAGGACCGCGCGACCTGCCTGCGTGAGGCGGCAGCAGCGCTGCAAGAAGCGCGGCGCAGCCGGCTCGAATCCGGCGGCAACGCCAGCTTCGACGCCAATGCCTCGTTGCGCTGCAATGGCCAGCCCGCATCGGACCGTGACGCCTGCATCCAGCGCCTGGGCGCGGGCTCGACCCGCGGCAGCGTTGAAGCAGGCGGTTTGATCCGGGAAGCAGTCACGCCGGTGAAGTAGTTGCGCGCGGTCATGCTGCATCTGACCCTGCGCCCGACGACAGCCGGCGCAGCGTAACGAACCGGGAACCGACCGCGGGCAAAGCGGCTCGTGCCCGCAGCTGGCCGCAACCGGCATCGACATCCTGCCCGGCTGACTGGCGCAGCTTGGTCAGCACCCCTCGACGGTGAAGGCTGCGGGCGATCTCCGCGGCGCGCTCCCAGGTCGGTCGCCGGAAGTCGAGTCCTTCAACCTGGTTGTAGGGAATCATGTTCAGCATCGCGTACTTGCCCTTGAGCAAGCGCTCGATGCCATCGAGTTCGTCGGCGCCGTCGTTAATCCCCTCCAGCAAGGTCCACTGGTACTGGACCGGGTAGCCGGTGGCCCGCGCAAAACGCTCGCCCTGCTCCACCAGCTCTTGCGGATCGATCCGCGGGGCGCGCGGCAACAACCTCGCGCGCAACTCCGCCTTGGTGGTGTGCAGCGAGAGCGCCAGCGCCGGCTTGACCAGGCCCTGGGGCAACCGCTCGAACACGCGCGCATCGCCCACGGTGGAAAACACCAGGTTCTTGTGACCGATGTTGCCTAAGGTTCCGAGCAGGTCGATCGCTTCCATCACGTTGTCGAGGTTGTGGGCCGGTTCGCCCATGCCCATGAACACGACCTTTTTCACGGCACGGATCGAGCGAGCCAATGCGACCTGCGCCACGATCTCGGCGCTTCCCAGTTGGCGCACCAGGCCGTCGCGGCCGGTCATGCAGAACACGCAGCCGACAGCGCAGCCAAGCTGGGACGAGACGCACAAGCCACCCCGCGGCAACAGGACGCTCTCCACGCTCTGACCGTCCGCCAGTTCGACCAGCAGGCGGGCCGAGCCGTCCTGCGCGGGATGCTCGGAGCGCAGCCGGGCCAGCTCGCGAAGTTCCGCTTCCAGCGCAGGAAGCCCGGCCCGCAACGCAGCGGGCAGGAAGTCTTCGGTCTTGCGCCGGCCGCTGTCCTGCGGCAATGCCTGCGACCACAAGCGCAGCACGCGCTGCGCATGGGCCGGGCGGGCGCCCAGGTCACGCAGGCGTTGGCGAAGGGTTTCGATGCGCATGCGGCCAA
The DNA here is from genome assembly GCA_026785815.1 of Ramlibacter sp. Lineage (GTDB taxonomy): Bacteria > Pseudomonadota > Gammaproteobacteria > Burkholderiales > Burkholderiaceae_C > Ramlibacter. The sequence continues at coordinate 1,640 of JAJAZH010000015.1, forward strand.
GCTTAACTGTGTGGCCATTTCGCCATTCCCGCGAAGGCGGGGAGCGAGTGCGTCCAGATCAGGAAGCCCTGGATCCCCGCCTTCGCGGGGATGACGACACCGCGCGGAGATTTGGACGCGGGCGCAACGATGCCGCGGTCGCCACTGCTTTAGTAAGTCCGGTACGGCAGGAACTTGCCCGACAACACGACGTTGACCCGGTCGCCCTTGGGATCGGCCTGGCGCTGGATGTCCATCGAGAAGTCGATCGCGCTCATGATGCCGTCGCCAAATTCCTCGTGGATCAATTCCTTGATGGTGGTGCCGTAGACGCTGACGATCTCGTACCAGCGGTAGATCAGCGGATCGGTCGGCACGGCCGTGGGCAGCGTGCCCTTGTAGGGAACGACCTGCAGCCACTTCTGCTCGTCGGCGCTCAGGCCGAAGATGTCGCCGAGCACGCCGGCTTGTTCCTGGTTGAGCGTCATCTGGCCCAGGCAGGCGGCGGTGGTCCATTCCTTGGACTGTCCGACCTTCCTGGCAACGTCGGCCCACTGGATGCCTTGCTGCACCACGATTGCACGAATTCGCTGGCCTGCCACTCCAGCGCCGCCCACAGTCCCTGGTGGTCCAGGATGCTGGGCCGCAGGTCGGTGATGATGCGCCCGACGTTGTCGACCGCGCTCTCGATCATGCGGCTCATGCCCTGGCACTTGCCGCGCATCCGGCCCCGCATGTCATCGGCGGCCTCGAGGCTGCGCTCGGGCTGGTCCGACAGCCGCTTGTCGAGCCAGTTGACGTCCATCTTCAAGGCGACCAGCAAGCTGCCCAGCTCGTCGTGAATCTCGCGGGCGATGCGGGTGCGTTCCTGCTCGCGGACGGTCTCCGAGTAAGCCGCCAGTTCGCGCTGCTGGGCCAGTACCGCGGACAGCTCGCTGGTGCGTTCGGCGACCCGCAACTCGAGCTGCGCCTTGGCGCTGGCGAGTTCGTCGTTGGCGCAGTGCAAGGCATCGTTCGCGCGCTTGCGCTCGGTGATATCCACGAAAGTGATGACGGCGCCGCGCACTTGGAGGCCGTCGACGATCGGGTAGCTCGAATATTCGACGGCGAACGAAGTGCGGTCGTGGCGCCAGAACACTTCGGTGTCGATCCGGCAGGACAGGCCGCGGCGGAAGGCATTGAAGATCGAGCAGTCGGTGTCGGGGTAAGGACGGCCGTCGGCATGCGAATGGTGCGTCACCTCATGCATGTTGCGCCCGAGCAGGTCGGCCGGCTCGAAGCCGAGCATGCGAGCCCCGGCGCGGTTGATGAACATGCAATGGCCACCGAGATCGACCCCGAAGATTCCCTCGCCCGTGGATTCCAGCAAGAGACCGAGCTGGTGCTGCCACAAGGGATGGGTCATCGGCCCGGTCGGCGGCGACAGCGTGAACGGTGCGGGGAGCGCGTCAGCGAGCATGACGCTGACTAGCAACCTTGGTGCCAGATTGGTGCGCGATCTCCGTCGACAGGCCCAGACTGGGGCTTAGAGACCCATGGCGCCGAGGCCGGGATGATCGTCGGGGCGGCGGCCGGACGGCCAGAAGAACTTGCGGTCGCCCTTGGCGATCGGCAGGTCGTTGATGCTGGCGAAGCGTCGTTGCATCAGGCCCTGGCCGTTGAACTCCCAGTTCTCGTTGCCGTAACTGCGGAACCACTGGCCCGAGTCGTCGTGCCACTCATAGGCAAAGCGCACCGCGATCCGCGGCCCGTCGAAAGCCCACAACTCCTTGATCAGGCGGTAGTCCAGTTCGCGCGCCCACTTGCGCTCCAGGAATTGCCGCACCTGCTCGCGACCGACCGGAAACTCGGCGCGGTTGCGCCAGCGCGTGTCCTCGGTGTAGACCTGGATCACGCGAGCGGGATCGCGACTGTTCCAGGCGTCCTCGGCCATCCTGACTTTTTGCGTTGCTGATTCGGTGCTAAAGGGAGGCAGCGGGGGGCGAGTTTCCGTGACCGCCTGCGCTTGCAGGATCTGTACCTGCGCTGGAGCTGCGACCGGTGCGTCGACAGATGCGTTGACCGATGCGTCAACCGGCGGCAGCAGGCGCCGTCTTCTCGCGCCGGCTCGGGACCCGGTTACCACTCGCCCGACTCGCGCACACGCTGGTCGAGGTCGGGTGCGTCGGAGTTCTGGGGAAGGGGAACCGCCTGGATCGCCTGGACCGGCGCAGCCGGCTGGATCGCCCGCCGCGCAGGCCGCCCGAAGGCCAGGCGGCGCAGGATTTCC
>JAJAZH010000016.1 GCA_026785815.1 Ramlibacter sp.
GCAGGGCCAGAACGGCAGCTTGAGCCAACCGGCCACGGCGCACAGCGGGTCGCCAACGACAGGCAGCCAGGCCAGCAGGCAGGCCTTGGGCCCCAGCCGCTCCAGCCATTCGAGCGCCTTCACATGCGATTTCGAGTGCCGGTACTTGTCGACCACCTGGTGGGCGCCGAAGCCCATCCACCAGTCCACCATGCCGCCCAGTGTGTTGCCTGCGGTCGCCACGGCGATCGCGCTCCAGAACAGGTCGGGGTTCAGGCGCAGCAAGCCGTACAACACCGGCTCCGAGCCTAGCGGCAACAGCGTCGCCGAAATGAAGGCAGCGATGAACAGAGTGCTCAGGCCGTACTGGGGCAGCGCCAGCAGGACAAGGACGGAATCGAGCCAGGATTGCATTCGAGGCCGAGTATAGGGACGCCTTTAGCACAACCCTGTAGGCGCATACGCACTTATTCCCGGCCCGCCGAAATCAGGCGAGCATACAATCGTGCCTCATTTTTCAGCAGCAGCATTTTCAAGATCCCATGAATATCGGCCCCCACATCCTGGCGAACAACCTGTTCGTCGCGCCGATGGCGGGAGTGACTGATCGCCCGTTTCGCCAGTTGTGCCGCCAGCTCGGCGCTGGCTACGCGGTCAGCGAGATGGTGACGTCGCGGCGCGAACTCTGGAACACGCTCAAGACCTCGCGTCGGGCCAACCATGACGGCGAACCGGGTCCGATTGCCGTGCAGATCGCGGGTACCGACGCGCAGATGATGGCGCAGGCGGCGGTCTACAACATCGAGCGCGGCGCCCAGATCATCGACATCAACATGGGCTGTCCGGCCAAGAAGGTCTGCAACAAGTGGGCCGGCTCGGCGCTGATGCAGGACGAGCCGCTGGCGCTCGGCATCGTCGAAGCAGTCGTGGCGGCGTGCGCGCCGCACGCCGTCCCGGTGACGCTCAAGATGCGGACCGGTTGGTGCCAGCAACACAAGAATGCGGTGAGCCTGGCGCGACGCTTCGAGGCCGCCGGCATCCAGATGCTGGCGGTGCATGGACGCACGCGCGAACAAGGTTACTCGGGCCAGGCCGAATACGAGACCGTCGCGGCTGTGAAGGCCGCCGTGCGGGTGCCGGTGGTTGCCAACGGCGACATCGGCACGCCGGAAAAGGCCCGCGAGGTGCTGGCGTTCACCGGCGCCGACGCGATCATGATCGGGCGCGCCGCCCAGGGCCGTCCGTGGATCTTCCGGGAGGTCGCCCATTACCTGGCCACCGGCACGCACCTGGCGCCGCCGCTGGTGGCAGACGTACGCCGGCTGCTGCTGGATCACCTGCAGGACCATTACCTGCTGTACGGAGAGTTCACCGGGGTGCGCAGCGCCCGCAAGCACATCGGCTGGTATGTGAAGTCTTTGCCGGGCGGCGCGCAGTTCCGCGCGTCGATGAACCTGATCGAGAACGCGCGCGACCAGTCCCAGGCCGTGGCTGATTTCTTCGATCGGCTGGGCCAGCAGACCGATCGCCTTTCGCCGGTTGTCGCGCCGGACGACGAAACCGAAACAGCCAGCGCGGAAGCGGACGCATGAGCAAGAAACACATCGAAGAGTGCGTGCGTTACAGCCTGGAGGGTTACTTTCGCGACCTGCGCGGCACCGATCCCGACAGCATGTACGAAATGCTGGTCAAGGCGGTCGAGAAACCGCTGCTCGAAGTCGTGATGGCAAAGGCCGACCAGAACCAGTCCAAGGCAGCCCAGTGGCTGGGCCTGAACCGCAACACCCTGCGCAAGAAGCTGCTCGAACACAAGCTGCTCAAGTAAAACCATCGCGGACCAGCTTTCCAGCCGGCCCGCGGCAACAGGAACGCGGCACCGGCCTCCCGGTTCTGTGCGCACAGCAAATGCAAGCTCTCATCTCCGTCTCTGACAAGACCGGCATCGTGGAATTTGCCAGCGCGCTGCATTCGCTCGGCATCAAGCTGATCTCCACTGGGGGCACCGCAAAGCTGCTCGCCGACCAGGGACTGCCGGTCACCGAAGTGGCAGCGCTCACCGCGTTTCCCGAGATGCTGGACGGCCGCGTGAAAACGCTGCATCCCAAGGTCCACGGCGGCTTGCTGGCTCGTCGCGACTTGCCGGAACACATGGCGGCCCTGCAGCGCCACGGCATCGAAACCATCGACCTGCTGGTGGTCAACCTGTATCCGTTCGAGGCGACGGTGGCCCAGCCCGGTTGCACGCTCGAAGACGCGATCGAAAACATCGACATCGGCGGGCCGGCCATGGTTCGCAGTGGCGCCAAGAACTGGAAGGACGTGGCTGTCGTCACCGATTCGTCCCAGTACCGGGCGCTGCTGTCGGAACTGAAGAATGCAGGGTCGCTCAGCCAGGCGACGAAATTTGCGTTGGCTGTGGCCGCGTTCAACCGGATCAGCAACTACGACGCCGCCATCAGCGATTACCTGTCGGGTATCCAGGAAGGCGGTGGCCGCAGCCTGTTCCCGGGCCAGGCCAATGGCCGCTTCGTCAAGCTGCAGGACCTGCGCTACGGCGAAAATCCGCACCAGCAGGCGGCGTTCTACCGCGACTTGCATCCGGCGCCCGGATCACTGGTGTCGGCGACCCAGCTTCAAGGCAAGGAGCTTTCGTACAACAACATCGCCGACGCCGACGCTGCCTGGGAATGCGTCAAGAGCTTCAGCGATCCGGCGTGCGTGATCGTCAAGCATGCCAATCCGTGTGGCGTCGCGGTCGCCGCGGATCCGTTGCAGGCGTACGGCAAGGCCTTCCAGACCGATCCCACTTCGGCTTTCGGCGGCATCATTGCTTTCAACCGCACGCTCGATGCGGCCGCCGCCGAAGCTGTCGCCAGGCAGTTCGTCGAAGTGCTGATCGCGCCTGGCTTCACTCAGCAGGCGCTCGAGGCGCTCAAGTCCAAGGTCAATGTCCGGATCCTGCAGATCGCGATGCCGCCGGCTTATGGCCAGCCGGGCGGCGAACAGCGCTCAGACTGGGACAACGGGCGCAACGCGATCGACGTGAAGCGGGTGGGTTCCGGGCTGCTGATGCAGACCGCCGACAACCGGAAGCTGACGGTCGCTGACCTGCGCGTCGTCAGCAAGAAGCAACCGACACCGCAGCAACTGCAAGACCTGCTGTTCGCCTGGAAGGTCGCCAAGTACGTGAAGTCGAACGCCATTGTCTTTTGCCGCGACGGCATGACCGTCGGTGTCGGCGCCGGCCAGATGAGCCGGCTCGACTCGGCCCGGATCGCCGGCATCAAGGCGCAACATGCCAGTCTGTCGCTGGCCGGTACGGCGGTGGCCAGCGATGCGTTTTTTCCGTTCCGGGACGGCCTCGACGTGGTTGTCGACGCCGGCGCCACCTGCGTGATCCAGCCCGGGGGCAGCATGCGGGATCCGGAAGTGATCGCAGCCGCCGACGAGAGATCGGTCGCGATGGTGTTCACCGGCGTGCGGCACTTTCGTCACTGAGGTCAGGCGGGGTACCCGTCGTCGCGCCCGGCGCGACCTTGCCGCTTCGCGCCAGGAGCGGACCTTGCCGCACGCGCTACTGCTTGTTCAGTCGGGCAAACACTTCCTTCGCGGCTGCGACAGTTTGTGCAATGTCCTGCTCGCTGTGGGCGCTGCTGACGAAGCCTGCTTCGTACAGCGCCGGCGCGATATAGACGCCGCGGTCCAGCAAGCCGTGGAACAGCCGGTTGAACGTGGGTCCGTCCGTCTTCATCACCTGGTTGTAGTTCTGCGGCAGCGCATCCAGCAGGAAAAATCCGAACATGCCGCCTTCGCAGTCGCCGGTGAACGGCACGCCTGCATCCCGCGCCGCCGATTGCAAGCCTTCGACCAGAGAACGGGTCCGCGCCGAGAGCGAGTTGAAAAAGCCGGGTTTGCCGATCTCCCGCAGGGTGGCGAGTCCGCATGCCGTGGCAACCGGATTACCGGAAAGCGTGCCGGC
>JAJAZH010000017.1 GCA_026785815.1 Ramlibacter sp.
CCATATACAGGGTGTTGTTGCCGATGTTGAAGTTGACGCCGCTGCCAAGCGTCAGGCCGTTCCTCACGAAGAAATATCCGCCATTGCCCGCCGTCAGGCTGCTGCCGATCGTTACCCCGTCCAGCGTGGAGTTGTAGCTGTTCAGGGCGGTGCCGTCGCCGCTAATCACGGTGCCGCTCAGCAAGGTGCCTCCGCTCTTAGAGCTCAGCCCGCCGGGGCCAAACAGCCCGGCTCCGCCGATGTCCAGCGTGCCGCCGCCAAGGGCAAGCGTGCCGGACAGGTTGACAATGCTGCCAGTGGCGCGGCTGTATCCGGTAGCCAGCGCTGCCGGCGTGAAGCTGCCGCCGAAGTTGGTCGTGCCCGCATTCAGCGTGATCGCGCCGCTGTTGGTCAGCGCGTTAACCGCAGCAATGGTCAGCGTGCCGCCGTTGTTGACCAGCGCACCGGTGCTGGCATTGGTGAACGACGTCGGGTTCAGGTAGATGTCGCCGCCAGCCGTTCTCAGCGTTCCGTTGTTGGTGAAGCTGGTCGTCTGGATGTAGCTGCTCGAAGCGGTCGCTTCGACCGTACCGTTGTTGATCACCGGGCCGTTACTGATGCTGCCGTAACCGGTGACGGTGAGGCCAGTCCCCAGGGTCAGCGTTGAACCCAGGCCGTTGTAGTCGCCATAAATGCCGCCACCCGCCCGCGTCAGCGTCACCGGGCCGCTCGCATTGATGGACTGGCTCGCACCCGCCATATACAGGGTGTTGTTGCCGATGTTGAAGTTGACGCCGCTGCCAAGCGTCAGGCCGTTCCTCACGAAGAAATATCCGCCATTGCCCGCCGTCAGGCTGCTGCCGATCGTTACCCCGTCCAGCGTGGCCGCATTGAAGAAGAGAGGTCCGCCGCTGATCAGCGTGCCGCCCTGATATACGGCGGACAGGGTCGCGCTTCCAGACGCGTTGATATTCAGATTCAATGGCGCTCCGCTGCTGCCGATCGAGTTGTTGATGGAGACCGTGCTCGCGTCCAGCGTCAGTGTGCTGGGAATCACTCCGGTCTTGCCAATCGCCGAATTGACCGTGATGCTGTTGGTCGCCGCCAGGGTCACGTCCGCCGCGTTGAGCAAGGTGGTCAGGGCGGACGCCGTGATCAGGCTGTTGGCTCCAGGGAAGCTGGCGCTGGCGCTGCCCAGGTCCGTGGGCAACAGGATGTCATCGCCGTTCGTGCCGTCGCCATTGATATTCGCCACCGTCCCCACGGTGATGTTGGCCGGATCGAGCAGCAGGCTGCCCTGACGGCCGCGCCGCGCGCTCAGGTCCGCAGTGCCGCGGAAATACAGCAGGTGCTTGCCCGAGGTTTCGCCCGAACCGCCGTCGCCGCCGTTTTCGCCGCCTCGCGCACTAAGGTGGCCGGCGAAATGGGTGTCGTTATCGGCCCAGACGATCACCTTGCCGCCGTCGCCCCGCACCCTCGCATCTGCGGCCAGCACCACGCCTGCGGCCACCGTCGTGTCCTGCGCATTCATCACGTCGGGATTCTTGCCCTGCAGGTCGCCGCCGACCAGGATCGTGCCGCCGCCGGCATCGCCCGACACGTCGACGCTGGCGCCGGTGTCGAGATGGACCTTCTGACCCAGCACTTGCACCTGCCCACCGGTGCCGGAAGCGTCCGCCATTGCAGCGGTCTGCGCGGGCGAAGAAGCTGTCAGTGATCCCGCGACGTGAACGGTGCCGGTCGCCGCCGCGATGTGGATCGCTCCTCCAGTTGCGCCTTCTCCTCCGTTGGCGGACACGATTGCCGCGTTGCCGATGGACACGTTGCCGGCCGCGGACGCGATCGAGATCGATCCGCCAGGCTGGCCGGCGCCGCCATCTGCGAGCACCCTCGCGGCGGGCGCGATCTCCACGTCCTTCAACGCCTTGAGCACAATGCGGCCACCTTCCAGTGTCGCGGTCTGGGCCCGGATGACGCCGCTGTGTTTCAGCGTCCCGGCGAAGATGCCGACGGCATCGCCCGTGAGCGTGCCGAGGTTGATCGCCTGGTCGCCTGGAGCCTGCACTTCCAGGCGAATCCCCTCCAGTCCACGGCCGGTGATCTCGACCGACTGGCCGGCTGCGAGGATGGTGGCGCCGCCGCGGGACTCCACCACTGCGGCCTTGCCCACCACCAGCTTGGGCCCGATCAGGACGATGTCGCCGCCCCGCGCAAGGACAGCTCCCTGGACATCCAGCGCCCCGACGGAGCCGTCGGCGCGAAACCGCAGCCGCCCGGCCATGGCGTCGGCGTCGCTCATCCGCAGCGTCGATGCGGTGAAGCCGGCGGTGTCGACGACCGCACCGACTCCCACCGTGATGCCTGAGGGATTCACCAACACCAGCCGGCCGTTGGAACCGAGGGTGCCGAAGATCGCACTCGGGTCCGGCCCGGTGACGCGGTTGATGGAGGTGCTGGTGCTGCCCGGCTGGGCGAACCAGGTGGTCGTGCCGGCGGGAACGCCGAAGCTTTTCCAGTTGATCGCCGAATGGCTGCTGCCGGCGCCGTTCTGCGTCGTCACCGTCAGGCGCGAACCGTTCTGGATCAGCGTTGCGCTGCCATGGACTGCTTGAGCGCCAGCAGGCTGGGCGGAAGCGTCGACGCTGAAACATGCAGCCACCGCCATGGCGATCGCAAGCGGCCGGTGACCTGCAAACGCTGGAGCAGCAGCCGCGATGCGGCGCGGCGCACGTTGCAATGGATGGGTGTTGTGAAGCATGAATCGCTTTCGAAGCAGGTCGTGTGGGCTGGCGCCGGCCGGCCACCGGCCAATCACGATGTTCGGTTTCTTCTAGAGACTTGTCATCCGCTTTCCTGACGAGCGGACCGCCGTCCCTGCAGGCAAGTCAAGCGCGATGGCCAGCGGCTGGTGCCCCGCGACCGCAGGCGCGGCGGCGACTCGCTGGCGGGTCGAGGGTCGCGGAGTGTCGGGCATGTGGGGCATGGCGTTTCACCTTCGGAACGGCTCATGACGGCCTGCTCCAGCGCTGACAACGTCATGTCGAATTGGATTCTTGCGTACTTTTTACTGAGCGTCACCATCAGTTACCCCGTCCCGAGGCTGAACTAACTACTTTGCCTTCCCTCTTTTTGATAGGCTTGTGCTAGCAATTTGCCGTATTGAGCGAAATATCACGACCTTGTTGCAGAAGCGTCTCCGATCAAAATCTCGCCCCGACACCGCCTCCGACCCTTACTGTTCATGGCTCTTTTCGTCAGTCTGGCCGCCTATTGCGATCCCCTGCTGCACTTCACCATCGGTCGGGCACTGGCCACGGCCAGTGAGCCGGCCGGTCTTCATTTCGGCGTGGTCGACCAGAGCCCGGACAGCGCCCGCCCGCTCCATCCGCAAGAGGTGGCGCCGGCGCGTCTGAGCTACCTCCGGATCGACCCGGTGTATGCAAGGGGG
>JAJAZH010000018.1 GCA_026785815.1 Ramlibacter sp.
GTCCGACAGGATGTCCCCGAACATGTTGCCAGTCACCACCACGTCGAAGCGTTTGGGCGCCTTGACCAGCTGCATGGCCGCGTTGTCGACGTACATGTGGTCGAGCGCGACGTCCGGGTACTGCTTGCCGACCTCGCTCACCACGTCTTTCCAGAACTGGAAGGTCTCCAGCACGTTGGCCTTGTCGACGCTGGTGACACGCTTGCTGCGCTTGCGGGCCGCCTGGAACGCGACATGGGCGATCCGCTCGATCTCGGGCCGGGAATAGCGCATGGTGTCGAATGCTTCTTCGGCGCCGGGAAAATTTCCGTCGGGCGCCGTGCGGCGGCCCCGGGGCTGGCCGAAATAGATATCGCCTGTCAGTTCGCGAATGATCAGGATGTCCAGGCCGGAGATCAGCTCGGGCTTGAGGCTGGAAGCGTCAACCAGTTCCTGGTAGCAGATGGCGGGGCGAAAGTTGGCGAACAGGCCCAGACTCTTGCGCAGGCCCAGCACTGCCTGCTCGGGACGCAACGGCCGGTCGAGCTGGTCATACTTCCAGTCACCGACGGCGCCGAACAGGATCGCATCAGCCGCCTGGGCCAGCTTCAGGGTGGACTCAGGCAAGGGGTGGCCGTGGGCTTCGTAGGCGGCGCCGCCAACCAGCGCGGTCTCCAATTCGAACGGCAGGTCCAGCACCTGGAGCACCTTGACCGCCTCGGCGACGATTTCCGTTCCAATGCCGTCACCCGGCAAGACTGCGATTTTCATGCGGCTCTTCTTCTTCAGTGGATCAGCGAACCAGGGTATGGGCCAGCCACGGCTTTTCGGCCAGCCGCTGCGCTTCGAAGGCCTCGATCTTGTCCTTCTTGAGCAGCGTCAGGGAAATGTCGTCGAAGCCATTGACCAGGCAGTACTTGCGAAACGGCTGGACCTCAAACCCGATCTCTTCGCCCTGCGCCTTGACCACCCGCTGCCGCTCCAGGTCGATGGTGAGCTGGTAGCCGGGGAAAGCGTGGACTTCGTCGAAGAGCTGCGCCACCGCCGCCTCCGGCAACACGATCGGCAGCAGGCCGTTCTTGAAGCAGTTGTTGAAAAAGATGTCGGCAAAGCTCGGCGCGATGACGCAGCGGAATCCGTATTGATCGAGCGCCCAGGGCGCGTGCTCGCGCGACGAGCCGCAGCCGAAGTTCTTGCGCGCCAGCAGGATCGAGGCGCCCGGACTGCCGGCGGGTCCCGGACGGTAGCGCGGCTGGTTCAGGACGAAATCCGGGTTCGGCCTGCGGCTGGCCGGGTCCTGGCCGGGCTCGCCCGGGTCCAGGTAGCGCCACGCGTCGAACAGGTTGGGCCCGAAGCCGGTCTTGCGGATCGATTTGAGGAACTGCTTGGGAATGATCGCGTCGGTATCGACGTTCTCGCGGTCCATTGGCGCCACCAGGCCCTTGTGCACGGTGAATTTCTGCATGGGGTCTCCCTCAGACGAACTGGCGGATATCGACGAAGTGGCCGTGCACTGCGGCGGCTGCGGCCATCGCCGGGCTGACCAGGTGGGTCCGGCCGCCGGCGCCCTGCCGGCCCTCGAAGTTGCGGTTGCTGGTGGAGGCGCAGCGCTCGCCCGGCTCCAGCCGGTCGGCGTTCATGGCCAGGCACATCGAGCATCCGGGCTCCCGCCATTCGAAGCCGGCGGCAAGGAAAATTTCATGCAGGCCTTCGCGCTCGGCCTGGTCCTTGACCAGGCCCGAGCCCGGCACCACCAGAGCCAGCTTGACGTTGCTGGCGACCTTCTGGCCCAGCTTCTTGACGATGGCGGCGGCTTCGCGCATGTCCTCGATCCGGCTGTTGGTGCACGAGCCGATGAACACCTTGTCGATATACAGGTCGTTGAGCGCCTTGCCCGGCTGCAGGCCCATGTATTTCAGCGCGCGTTCGATCGCGGCGCGCTTGCTCGGATCTTTTTCCTTGTCCGGATCGGGCACGCGGCCGTCGACCCCCAGCACCATTTCCGGCGACGTGCCCCAGGTCACCTGCGGCACGATGCCGGCGGCGTCGAGTTCGACCACCGAGTCGAACCGGGCATCCGGGTCGGAGCGCAGCGTCTTCCAGTACGCGACCGCCTGGTCCCATTCGGGCCCGCCGATGAAGCGCCCGGTGATCGAGTCGTAGCCCGGCGCCAGCGGCCTGCCCTTGACGTAGTCGAGCGTCTTTTCGTCGACAGCCACCAGGCCGGCGCGAGCGCCCGCTTCGATTGCCATATTGCACACCGTCATGCGGCCTTCCATCGACAGCGCTCGAATCGCCGAGCCGGCGAACTCGATGGTGTAGCCGGTGCCTCCGGCCGTGCCGATCTTGCCGATGATCGCCAGCACGATGTCCTTGGCGGTGACGCCGGGCGCCGTCCGGCCTTCGACCCGGATCAACAAGTTCTTCGCTTTCCTGGCCAGCAGGGTCTGGGTCGCCATCACATGTTCGACTTCGCTGGTGCCGATGCCGTGCGCCAGCGCACCGAAGGCACCATGGGTGGAAGTGTGCGAATCGCCGCAGACCACCGTCATCCCCGGCAGGGTGGCGCCCTGCTCGGGGCCGATGACGTGGACGATGCCCTGGCGTTTGGACAGGAACGGGAAGTAAGCGGCAGCGCCCAACTGCGCCATGTTCTTGTCCAGCGTGACCACCTGCTCCTTGCTGATCGGATCGGTGATGCCGTCGTAGCCGCGCTCCCAGCCGGTGGTCGGGGTGTTGTGGTCGGCGGTCGCGACGATCGAGCTGACACGCCAGACCTTGCGACCGGTTTCGCGCAGGCCCTCGAAAGCCTGGGGGCTGGTCACTTCATGGACCAGGTGGCGGTCGATGTACAGCACCGTGGTGCCGTCGTCTTCGGTATGGACGACATGCTCGTCCCAGATTTTGTCGTACAGGGTGCGTCCGACGGCGGCTTGTGGCGTGAGTGTCATGGTGCTTCCTGTAAATCGGATGTCAGGCGGCAACCTTGCCGAAAAGGCTGTCGACGACCGGAATCAGCGCTTGGCCAGGTCCAGCACGTCGCGCCGGGTCGCCCCGGTGTAGAGCTGGCGGGGACGGCCGATCTTGTACTCGGGGTCGCCGATCATCTCGTTCAGCTGGGCGATCCAGCCGACAGTGCGGGCCAGCGCGAAGACGGCGGTGAACAGGCCGACCGGGATGCCGATGGCGCGTTGCACGATGCCCGAATAGAAGTCCACGTTCGGGTACAGCTTGCGCGAGA
>JAJAZH010000019.1 GCA_026785815.1 Ramlibacter sp.
GAGCCAGCGGCCGCCGCGATGGTCGGCCGGGGGCGGCCCGGTGGGGGGCGGGCTGGGCGCGGGGAACAGGCCCCCGGCGGGGCCCGCGGCCCCCCCCCCCCCCCCCCCCCCCCGCCGCCCGCCCCCCCCCCCGCCGCCAGTCCCGGCCCGATCTCCACCATCGCATCGGCCGGTTTGGGATCGATCGCGCGCACGATCGCCTCGATGATCCCGGCGTCGGCCAGGAAGTGCTGGCCGAAGCGCTTGCGGGGGATGTGCTTCATCGGTTGGAGAGTCTGAACGGTGGGGGTCAGAGCCCGATTTCGTTCACTTTTCGTTCACTGTTTCTGCGCGCCGAAATGGCGACTGTCCTGAATCGGGATCTGACCCCCAGGTCTCATAACGGCGGTTCGCGGTACTCCACATAGGCCCGGCCGCGCACGTCCTGGGCCCAGCTGGCGTATGCCTCGTCCAGTTTTTTCTCGCGCATGGCGCCGCGCGCGAGGTCGCGCTGCTCGCGCTGGCTCAGAGCGGCTTCGCGTCGCTCCAGCAACTGGATCAGGTGCACGCCGAATCGGGACACCACCGGCTCGGAGACCTGCCCGGGCGACAGTGCGTTCATCGTGTCCTCGAACTCCGGCAGAAACACGCCGGGGTTGGTCCAGCCCAGGTCGCCGCCATTGCGGGAGCTGGCATCTTGCGAGTTCTCGCGCGCGAGCAGGGCAAAGTCAGCCTGTCCCGCTTCGATGCGCTTCTTGAATGCGGACAGCCGTTCCCGCGCCGCTGCCTCGGTCAACTCGGGGCCGGGACGCAGCAGGATGTGCCTGGCATTGCTTTGCACCACGTTGGCTCCGGGCACCCCGCCTTGCCGCTTCTCGACCACCTTGAGGACGTGGAAGCCGGCGCCGGACCGGACCAAGTTGCTCAGGCCGCCTTCCCGCAGCGACTGGGTCGCCTCGACGAACAGCGGCGGATAGCGGTCGGCGCTACGCAGCCCGACGATCCCGCCGCTGGCCGCCGCACCAGGCGCCTCAGAGAATTCACGCGCCAGCTTGGCGAAGTCCTCGCCGGCCCTGGCGCGGTCCAGCACCCGCTGCGCCCGCTCCTGCAACGCGCCCACCTGCGGGACGGTTGCGCCCTCAGGCACCGCGATCAGGATCTGCGCCAGATTGAGCTCCACTGCCGAGGCATCGCTCGATCCTTGCAGCTCGCGGATGTACTGGTCGATCTCGAGGTCGCTGACCCGGACCCGGGCCTCGAGCTCGCGGTCGCGCAGCCGTGTCAACAGCAGCTGATTGCGCAGGTCTTCGCGGAACTGCGCCGGGCTCACGCCGTCGGCGACGATGCGGCGCCGCAGTTCGGCGACGTCGATCTGGTTTTGCCGCGCCACGTTCTGCTCGGCCTGGTCCAGCGTGACCTCGTCGACCTTGACCCCGGTCTCGCGCGCCAGCTGCAGCTGCGCCTTCTCGCTGATCAGGCGCTCCAGCACCTGGAGCGCCAGCTCCGGCCGTGGCGGCATCGGCGTGCCCTGCTGGGTCAGTTGCTGCTCGAAGCGGACCATGCGCGAGCGCACCTCGTTGTTGGTGATCGGTTCGGAATTCACCACCGCCACGATGTAGTCGGCCGAGCGTGGCGTGTTGTCGTTGGCGCGTGCTGCCGGACGGCTGCCGCCCAGCTGCGGCGACACCCGCAGTCCCTGGGCCTGGGCCGCCGGGACCAGGGCGACGCCATGCGCGGCCAGGGCCAGGCACAGGACGAAGGCGCGATGTTTGATCATGCTTTGCGGGTTTTCAATCGTAGTTGCTGAAGCGGCTGGGCGAGGTGATTTGTTCGCGCAGGTACTGGTAGCGGGGAATGTTGGCACGAAGCGACTGCAGGGCGTTCGACCCCAGCCGGGTGAAACCGACGAATTCGAGTTGGAACAGGATCCGCTTGTTGGCCGACGAAGCACTGCTTTGCAGCCGCTCCATCACCACGCGCCCCAGCCAGCAGCCGGCATCGTACTCCAGCCCGACCACCGCATCGACCAGCTTGCGGTCCTGCAAGCTGAAGTTGAGTCGGCCGACGCTGTACCAGCGGCCTTCGCCCTCACCCATGCCGGCGCCCAGGTTCTGTCCCTTGTCGCCCCACAGGTCGTTCAGGGGCCACTGCCAGCCGACGTCGATCTGCTCGCTCGAACCGCGCTGCAGCCGATAAGCGGCGCTGACGACCCGGTAGTTGCCCGGGCTGTAGCGCGCACCGATGGTGGAACGCACCGAGCGGCCGGTCTTGGGGTTGTATTGAACCGTCGCATCCGTGCTCCAGAGCGGCGACCAGTTGACCGAAGCGCCGAACAGGATGTCGGACAGCCGTTCGCTCACCGGCGCTGCGCCGGGAAGCGTCACCCGCTGGTCCTTGAAGCGCAGGCGCTGCGCCACCCCGAAGCGGGCCGCCTCGGCCCCGCTGTTCGGGTCGAGCAGGCGCGTGGTGGCGCCGAGGGTCAACAGGTTGTTGTCGGAGATCCGGTCGTTGCCGCCGAACGCGTTCTCGGTGTAGATGGTCGCGAAGTTGAAGTCGCGCGGCGCCGAGTCGTAGTTGGGCAGGAAGTTCTGGTCCCGGAACGGCGTGTTGACGTAGAACGCCCGCGGCTCCAGTGTCTGGCGAAAGGCGCGGCCGAAGTAGCTGGCGTCGCGCTCGAACACCAGGCCGCTGTCCAGGCTGAGGGTCGGCACCACGCGGCTGGCCGTGGTCTTGCCATTGCCCAGCGGGGCGTCGAACTGGTAATTGGTCGCGTGCAGTTGCAGCTTGGGCAGCACGAACCAGCCCGGGGCCTGCCAGGGCCGGCTGACCTGCGCCAGCGTGTAGCTGCGCTTCGCGTTCGGCTGGAGGGTGAGGCTTCGCTCCGAATGAAACTGGGTGTAGTCCGCTTCCAGTGACGCATCCAGCCCGCCCGCGAGGTTGCTTCGCGAGTAGCGCGCCACCAGTTGCGGCAAGCGATCGTACGGCGGCACGATCGGCGAGTTGACGTCCTGCAGCGTCTGCCATTTCAGCGCCCGCGCCGTCAGCGACAGGTTGCCGCGGCCCCAGTTCAGCGAACCGTCGCTGGCCAGCAGCCGCTGCGTCAGGGAACTGCTCGATCGCGAGAAGTCGCGCCAGTAGTTGTCGTCGCTGACGCGATTCAGGTTCAGGTTCAGGCCGACGCTGCCGAGGCCGGCGAACTGGGTGGAGAAACTGCCGCTGTGGGTGAGCGCGTAGCCCCAGCGGTCGCGGTCGCGCAAGCGGTCGCTGGGCATGTAGTTGGCCCGCAGCTTGCCCTCGTAGCTGCGCTCCAGATAGCGGAACTCGCCGCCGAGGTCGAGGCCCCGCTTGGACATCAGCGCGGGGTAGAAGGTGGCATCGCGATTCGGTGCGATGTTCCAGTAATACGGCAGCGCCAGTTCGACGCCGTTGAGGTTGTCGAGACCGACGGTCGGCGGCAGCAAACCGGACTTGCGCTTGTCGGAGAGCGGAAAGCTCAGTTCCGGCACCGGCAGGATCGGCACGCCCATGAAGCTCAGCAGCGCGCCGCTGGCGTGGCCGGTCTCTTCTTCGTTGTCGATCCGGATGCTGGCCGCGCGCAGGATCCAGTCCGGCATCCAGCTCGGGCCCGGCCGCCGCTGGCAGGTGGTGTAGGTCGCGTTGCGGATGATCGCGCGTTTATCGTCCAGGAAGTCGATCCGGTCGGCCTCGCCGTACGCGTTGTTCCTGAGGAACCGATAGCGTGGCGCGAGGAAAAAGCCTTCAAACGCGTCAACCTTCAGCTCCAGCAGAGGGCCTTCGAAGGTGTTGCCGGCGCGGTTGATCTGCACGTTGCCGCGGGCCTTGGCCAGGTCGTCCGGCTGGTAGTACTCGAGCCGGTCGGAGCGGATCACCATGTCGCCCCGGCGCAGCTCCGCCGCGCCCTCGACCACCGTCTCCAGGTCGGTGCGTCCCGAGGCACGTTCGCCAGAAATGAAAGTCGGCAGGCTGTCACGGGCCGCCGCCGGAATGTCTTCGCGCAACTGCGGACTGGCCTTGAGGGGCGGCCGGCCGACGTCGATGGGGGGCGAGGCCGGTGGCACGGCCTGTGCGAGGACAACGGCGGGGAGCAGAGCGGCGCACGCCACCAGCGCCACTGGCGTCAGGGCAAAGCGGGCGCTGAACGCC
>JAJAZH010000020.1 GCA_026785815.1 Ramlibacter sp.
AGCCTGGTGATGCCTTCGACATAGGCCTTGTCGAACTGCACCGGAATGCCGAACGCGATGGCCGACATGATGGTGGCCTTGTGCGCCGCGTCGACGCCCTCGATGTCGAACGTCGGGTCGGCCTCGGCATAGCCCAGCCGCTGCGCTTCCTTGAGCGCGACGTCGAAATCCAGCCCCTTGTCGCGCATCTCGGACAGGATGAAGTTGGTGGTGCCGTTGATGATGCCGGCGATCCATTCGATGCTGTTGGCGGTCAGGCCTTCGCGCAGCGCCTTGATGATGGGAATGCCGCCGGCCACCGCGGCCTCGAAAGCCACCATCACGCCCTTGCGGTGCGCCGCCGCGAAGATCTCGGTGCCGTGCACCGCCAGCAGCGCCTTGTTGGCTGTCACCACATGCTTGCCGGCCTCGATCGCCTCCATGACCAGCTGCCGCGCGATGCCATAGCCGCCGATCAGCTCGATCACGATGTCGATGTCCGGATTGGCGATCACCGCGCGCGCATCGCCCACGACTTGCACGCCCTCGCCCGCCAGCGACTTCGCCCTTGCCGTATCGAGGTCCGCGACCATCGTGATCTCGATGCCGCGGCCGGCCCGGCGCATGATTTCGTGCTGGTTGCGCTTGAGGACGTTGACGACGCCGCTGCCGACGGTGCCGATGCCCAGCAGGCCGACCTGGATTGCTTTCATGACGCGGTGCGCTTGCGGTAGCTGGCGAGAAATCTGGCGATCCGGCCGATGGCTTCGCGCAGGTCGTCTTCGTGGGGCAGGAAGACGATGCGGAAATGGTCCGGCGTGGCCCAGTTGAAGCCGGTGCCCTGAACCAGCATGACCCGCGTCTCCAGCAGCAGCTCGAGAAAGAACTGGCGGTCGTCCTGGATCGGATAGATCCGGGGATCGAGGCGCGGGAACATGTAGAGCGCCGCCTGCGGTTTCACGCAGCTGACTCCGGGGATGGCCGTGATCAGCTCGTACGCGAGGTCGCGCTGCCGGCGCAAACGCCCGCCTTCACCGACCAGTTCGTTGATGCTCTGGTAGCCGCCCAGCGCGGTCTGGATCGCGTACTGGCCGGGCACGTTGGCGCACAGCCGCATGTTCGAGAGCATGGTGAGGCCCTCGATGTAGTCGGCTCCCGCTTTCTTGTCGCCCGACACGATCAGCCAGCCGGCGCGGTAGCCGCAGGAGCGGTAGCTTTTGGACAGCGAGTTGAAGGTGAGCGTCAGCACGTCGTCGGACAGGCTGGCGATCGCGGTGTGCCTGGCGCCGTCGTACAGCACCTTGTCGTAGACCTCGTCGGCCAGGATCACCAGACCGTGCTCCCGCGCGATCTCCACCAGGCCTTTGAGCAGGTCGTCCGAATACAGGGCGCCGGTCGGGTTGTTGGGATTGATGACCACGATGCCCTTGGTGCGCGGCGTGATCTTGCGACGGATGTCGTCCAGGTCCGGCATCCAGCCATTGGCCTCGTCGCACAGGTAGTGCACCGGCTTGCCGCCCGACAGGCTGGTGGCCGCGGTCCACAGCGGATAGTCGGGTGCGGGCAGCAGCAGTTCGTCGCCGTCGTTGAGCAGTGCGTTGGTGCTCATCGCGATCAGTTCGCTGGCGCCGTTGCCCAGGTAGATGTCGTCCAGCGTGACGCCGCGGATGCCCTGCTTCTGGCTCTCGTGCATCACCGCCTTGCGCGCCGCGAAAATGCCCTTGCTGTCGGAGTAACCGGCCGAGTTGCCCAGGTTGCGGATCATGTCCTGCTGGAGCTCCTCGGGCGCATCGAAGCCGAACGCCGCCAGGTTGCCGATGTTCAGGCGGATGATCTTGTGGCCCTCCTCCTCCATCTGGCGCGCGGCATCCATGATGGGGCCCCGGATGTCGTAAAGGACGTTGGCCAGCTTGGCCGATTTCAGGACGGTTTTCAAAGCCCCTCCGGGGTGGTTTCCCGACTCGGGAAACCTATAATTTGACCATACTTCGCCAGGTCTTCCGCGCCACGGCGATCCACCTCAACGCACCTCGCGACCATTGCCCACTCCCGCGCCATGAAGCTGCAACCCGACCGCTCCGACGTTCAATCCATCAGCGGCTACGGCCCCGGATGGGTCGGTGTCAACGGCCAGAAGATCGCCCACAGCGTGATCATCAGCAGCAAAGGCGAACGCATCGGCTGGCCGGCCAGCCGCTTCGAAGATCTGGCGCATGGGCACTTCGAGCAGCTCGCGCTGCTGGATTGCGAAGTGCTGATCTTCGGCAGCGGTTCTCGCCTGCGCTTTCCGCAGGCGGCGTGGCTCAAGCCGCTGATCGCCCGGCGCATCGGCATCGAAACCATGGACACGGCGGCCGCCTGTCGCACCTACAACATCCTCGCGCAGGAAGGACGCAGCGTGGCCGCCGCACTGCTGCTCGAGCCCGTCGCCTGAGACCGGCGGCGTGGCGGCAATCGCAGTGGCCGGGGCTCTTTGTCAAGCGCCTGGAGGCCATCTGTTTTTCGGGTAAAATCGGGGGTTGCAACGGGGTTGTCCACACCCCAGGCAGCAGCGGCCAACACTGTCATACCCGAGTACAAAACCCATGGCGATCGTTGTCAATAAACCCATCCCCGAATTCGAAGCGGTTGGCACCAGCGGACTGCGGGTGACCAACACCTCGCACAACGGCGCCGTGCTGGTGCTGTACTTCTACCCGAAGGACAACACCCCTGGCTGCACCACAGAGGCGATGCAGTTCCGCGACAAGTACAAGGATTTCGTCAAAGCCGGTGCGCAGGTGTTCGGCGTGTCGCGCGACAACCTGCGGTCGCACGACGAGTTCAAGTCCAAGCTGGAACTGCCGTTCGAACTGATCGCCGACACCGAAGAAAAGATGTGCCACATGTTCGGCGTGGTCAAGAACAAGATCATGTACGGCAAGAAGGTCAAGGGCATCGAGCGCAGCACGTTCCTGATCGGCGCCGATGGCGTGCTCAAGCAGGAGTGGCGCGGCCTGAAAGTGCCCGGCCATGTGGACGAGGTTCTCAAGGCGGTGAAGGCCCAGAAAAAAGCAGCTTGAGTGCTGTCCGCAGGCCCTGACGTTTTGTAGCAACATCGGGCATTGCGGGTTTGAAGCGTCACCTCGCGTGTGCATAATGAATTGATGCATTTGACCGCGACGCCCAGCGTCCTCACTGCTGAACCAGTCAAAGCCGCCCGGCTCGCCAGGCGGCTTTTTCGCTTGTTGACCCCTCTTCTCGAGAGTCCCCCGACCCATGCCACTGCCTCCCGCCCCCTCCAAGCGCGCCGCCCTGCTCACGCCGGAAGCCTACGATGCTCCGGCCCGCACTTCGCACAAGGCCGCTCGAAAAACGGAGGCTCACGTCCCGGAGCGAGCGGTCGCTGAAAAGCCGCAGGTCGGGCTGGATTTCGAACCCCGCGCCGGCGGCAATGCGCTGCATGTGGAGTCGCCCGGCGACGAGCCCGATCTCCTGGACCAGGAGATCGAGGTGCTCGAGGACATCGCCGAGCCGCTGCCGCTGAAAAAGCGCGGCCTGCCGCCGGTGCAGCCCACGGTGCGACCCAAGAAACCCAAGTCGAGCGGGCCGAGCAAGCTGTTCGTGCTCGACACCAACGTGCTGATGCACGATCCGATGAGCCTGTTCCGGTTCGAGGAGCACGACATCTTCCTGCCGATGATCGTGCTGGAGGAGCTCGACGGCCACAAGAAAGGCATGACCGAGGTGGCGCGCAACGCCCGCCAGGTCAGCCGCTCACTGGACGCACTGGCGGGCGCGCGCGGCGCCGACATGGCCAGCGGCCTGAAACTCAGCACCACAGGGCATCCGGAGGCCGGCGGCTGCCTGTTCTTCCAGACCACGCCGCTGGACAGCCAGCTGCCGTTGAACCTGCCGCAGGGCAAGGCCGACAACCAGATCCTGTCGGTCGTCCACTCGCTGCGCCAGCAGCATGCTCCGCGCGAAGTGGTGCTGGTGTCCAAGGACATCAACATGCGGGTCAAGGCCCGCGCGCTCGGGCTGGCCACCGACGACTACCAGAACGACAAGACGCTGGACGACCTCGACCTGCTGTACTCGGGTTCGATGGCGCTGCCGCCGGACTTCTGGGCCAAGCACGGCAAGACCATCGAAAGCTGGCAGAGCGGCCATCACACGTTCTACCGGATCACCGGTCCGGTGGTGCCGAGCCTGTTGATCAACCAGTTCGTGTACTTCGAATCGCCCGGCGAGCCGAGCCTGTATGCACGCGTCACCGAGATCCGCGCCAAGACCGCGGTGCTCAAGACCCTCAAGGACTATGGCCACCTGAAGAACTCGATCTGGGGCGTCACCACCCGCAACCGGGAGCAGAACTTCGCGATGAACCTGCTGCTCGATCCCGAGATCGACTTCGTCACGCTCTCCGGTACCGCCGGCACCGGCAAGACGCTGCTGGCGCTGGCCGCGGGATTGACGCAAGTGCTGGACGACCGGCGCTACACCGAGATCATCATGACCCGCGCCACGGTCAGCGTGGGCGAGGACATCGGTTTCCTGCCCGGCACCGAGGAGGAAAAGATGGGCCCCTGGATGGGCGCGCTGGACGACAACCTCGAGGTGCTGGCCAAGACCGAGACCAGCGCCGGCGAATGGGGCCGCGCAGCGACCAACGAACTGATTCGCAGCCGGATCAAGATCAAGAGCATGAATTTCATGCGCGGCCGCACCTTCCTGAACAAGTACGTGATCATCGACGAGGCCCAGAACCTGACGCCCAAGCAGATGAAGACGCTGATCACCCGCGCCGGCCCCGGCACCAAGATCGTCTGCATGGGCAACCTTGCGCAGATCGACACGCCGTACCTGACCGAAGGGTCGTCGGGCCTGACCTTCACGGTCGACAAGTTCAAGGGCTGGCCGCACAGCGGCCACATCACATTGGCCCGCGGCGAGCGCTCGCGGCTGGCGGACTTCGCCAGCGAAGTGCTGTAAGGCTGTCGCCCCGGCTGACCCGGGATCGATCCTGTTGAACCCCAATACCGTCTATCAAGGAGGAGCCGCGCTTCCCTTCTTGATCGACGGCATTTGCATTCTGCGGTCTGGATGCCGGATCGAGTCCGGCATGACAGCCGTTCACTTCATCCCGGAGCGGGTCCGGCATGACAGCCGTTCACTTGTCATCCCGGGCTTGACCCGGGATCCAGGCTGGAGGATGCGAAAACCGTCGATCAAGAACCAGGAGCGCTGCCGTTCTCTGATGAGCCCCTGCCGCGGCTCCTCATGGTCGTCGTGCATGGATGCCGGAGCGGGTCCGGCATGACAGCCGTTCACTTGTCATCCCGGATCGAATGAGGCATGACAGCAGTTCACTTGTCATCCCGGGCTTGACCCGGGATCCAGGCTGCGGGACCGTCCACTCAGAAGTCGCCGCCGCTCGACAGGCTCTCGAACTTGGTGATCGGCTTCAGGAACGCAAGCTTGATCGTGCCGGTGGGGCCATTGCGTTGCTTGCTGATGATGATCTCGGCGACGCCGGGCTCCTTGGAGTCCTTGTTGTAGTAGTCGTCGCGGTAGATGAACATGATCACGTCGGCGTCCTGCTCGATGGCGCCGGATTCGCGCAGGTCGCTCATCATCGGGCGCTTGTCGGTGCGCGACTCGACGCCGCGCGACAGCTGCGACAGCGCGATCACCGGGCATTGCAGCTCCTTGGCCAGCATCTTCAGGCCGCGCGAGATTTCGCCCACCGCGGTGGCGCGGTTCTCCTCGCTCATGCTGCTGGAGACGCTCATCAGCTGCAGGTAATCGACCACGATCAGGCCCAGCTTGCCGCACTGGCGCGCCAGCCGCCGCGCATTGGCGCGCAGTTCGCTGGTGGTGAGGCCTGGCGTCTCGTCGATGTGCAACGACACGTTGCGCAGTTTCTCGATCGCCTCGGTCAGCCGCGGCCACTCGTCGTCGGTGAGCTTGCCGGTGCGCAGGTGGCCCTGGTCGATGCGACCGATCGAGCCGACGATCCGGACCGCCAGCTGGGATGCACCCATTTCCATCGAGAACACGGCCACCGGCAGGCCTTCGTTGAGCGCCACATGCTCGGCGATATTGATCGCCAGCGCGGTCTTGCCCATCGAGGGCCGCGCCGCCAGCACGATCATGTCGCCGGGCTGGAAGCCCGAGGTCATGCGGTCGAGGTCGTAGAAACCGGTCGGCACGCCAGTGATGTCGTTGGGGTTGTCGGCCATCTCCTGGACCCGGTCCAGCAACTGCACCACCAGCGAGTCCATGCCCTGGAAGCCCTGCTTCATGCGCGAGCCTTCCTCGCCGATGTTGAAGATTTTCTGCTCGGCCTCGTCCAGGATCTTGTCGACCGCCTTGCCCTGCGTGTTGAAGGCGGCGGTCGCGATCTCGTCGCTGGCGCTGACCAGTTTGCGCAGGATCGCGCGCTCGCGCACGATCTCGGCATAGCGTCGGATGTTGCTTGCGCTGGGCACGTACTGCGCCAGCGAGTTCAGGTATGCCAGGCCTCCGATTTCCTCGGCTTTGCCAACTCCTTGCAACTGCTCAAAGACAGTGATGACGTCGGCCGGCCGGCTGGCGTTGATCAGCCCGCCAACGGCGGCATAGATCAGCCGGTGTTCGTAACGGTAGAAGTCGCTGTCGACCAGCAGGTCGCCGACCCGGTCCCAGGCGTTGTTGTCCAGCAGCAGCCCGCCCAGCACGCTGGACTCGGCTTCGATGGAGTGCGGCGGGATCCGCAGTTGCGCGATCTGGCGGTCGCGCGGAAAGTCATCGTGGACGGGGGTCAATACAGCGGACATGGGCTCCTCGGGTCAACCTCCATGCTACGCCGCGAGGCGCGCAGAGTCACGGGATAAGGGTGTGGATAAGCAGTGGGTTTACGGTGGGCTCACGGGCTGAGGCTGTGAATGGC
>JAJAZH010000021.1 GCA_026785815.1 Ramlibacter sp.
CCACCGCGGCGCGTCGCGTCCCGCCTTGTAGCGGGAGGGCGGTGACTGGTAGAGGGTTCGGCCTTGCGAATCCGTCAGGGTGATGTCGTTGGACCGGACCCTGCCGACGCCCCTGAGGAAGGACAGCATCGGCGGCGAGCCCTCGGCTGCGTGAACCACCGCGACGTGCTTGAGCAGCTGCGCGGCCACCTGGTTGGCGGCAACCACCTCCTCGTGAACGGAGTCGCGGAGGTTGTCGATCTGAAGCGCCAGCAGGCCGGCCACGAACAGCAAGGTGAGCAAGCCGACGATCAGGTTGATTTTGAGGCGCAGGCTCATGCCACTTGCGCCACTTGCGCCACTTCGAAGCTGCCATGCGCAGCAAAGGAGTCGAGCGCATCGACCACCACCAGCCACCTCGCGATCCCGCAGGCGCGCCCCCATTCCTGCACATGGAGCACATGGCCCGAGCCCACCGGCAGCATGAAGCTGCGCAGCGCGGGCAAGTCTGGATCAAACGACGGCGGCAGCATGGGCTCTCCGATGGTATCGGCTGGCCTGCGCTGCACCGCACCCGCTCCAAATTCATGAAAATCATGAGGGCACTTTCCAGAATGGGGGCCTTTGCGGCGCAGGCCGCGTCGCCCACGATCCCCCAGGGACTTCCGTCCCCGTGAACGCCGGCTGGTGTTCGCGCCACGTTTTGACTGGAGATAAGCATGCAATGGCAAACCCCGACCGCGATTGATTTCCGCTTCGGCTTCGAAATCACGATGTACGTCTCGGCCCGCTGAGCGGGTCCGGCGACGCGTCGGCTCCGGTTTGGCGCGTCGCCTCCAATTTCCAATCCAAGCATGCGAATCACCGTCTTGGGTGCGGCCGCCGGCGGCGGCTTTCCCCAATGGAACTGCAACTGCCGCAATTGCGCCGGCCTGCGTGCCGGCACGCTGCGGGCGCAGCCGCGCACCCAGTCCTCGATCTTCGTCCGGCCGGATGGCAGTGCCGACGGCGTGCTGTTCAATGCCTCGCCCGACGTGCTGGAGCAGATCCGTTCGCGGCCGGCGCTGCAGCCAGCCCGGCAGCTGCGCGACAGCGCAATCGCCGCGGTCCTGCTGATGGACGGCCAGATCGACCATGCAACCGGCCTGTTCATGCTGCGCGAACGCAGCACGCCGCTGCCACTGTGGTGCACCGACCCCGTCGCGGAGGATCTGACCCAGGGCAATCCCATCCTGCGCGTGCTGTCGCATTACTGCGGCGTCGACCGCCAGCGCATTCCGCTGGACGGCCAGAGCTTTGAAGTCCCGGGCGTGCCCGGGCTACGGTTTCGCGCGCTGCCGCTGGCGAGCAAGGCGGCGCCCTACTCACCGCACCGCAACCATCCGGTTCCGGGCGACAACATCGGCGTCTCGATCACTGATTGCGCAAGCGGGCGGAGCCTGTTCTATGCACCGGGCCTCGGCGCGATCGACCCACCCACGTTCGATGCCATGGCGAACGCCGATGCAGTGATGGTCGACGGCACCTTCTGGACCGACGATGAAATGCCACGCCTGGGCGTCGGATCCAAGCTGGCCCGAGAGATCGGCCACCTGCCGCAATCGGGTCCTGGCGGAATGATCGAGTGGCTCGGCAAACTGCCCACGCGGACCCGGCGGCTCCTGATCCACATCAACAACACCAATCCGATCCTCGACGAGGATTCGCCCGAGCGCGCGACGCTGGCGCGCGAGCGCATCGACGTGTGCGAGGACGGGATGGAATTCCAGCTCTGAGCGCAAGGCATGATGCAATCCGACACTTTCCAGGCCACCAGCGCCCCCGTTGCCGACAACCCCGCCTGGGGCCCGGAAGCGTTCGAGGCGCGCCTGCGCGAACAGGGCCGGGCGTACCACATCCACCACCCCTTCAACGTGATGCTCAACAGCGGGCGCGCGACCCCCGACCAGATCCGCGGATGGGCCGCCAACCGCTTCTACTACCAGATCGCAATCCCGGTGAAGGACGCGGCAGTGCTGTCAAACTGCCCCGACCGCGAGGTCCGCCGCGGCTGGGTGCAGCGCATCCTCGACCATGATGGCTTCGAGTTCGAAGGCCCGGGCGGGACGGTGCGCGACGAAGGTGGGATCGAGGCCTGGTTGCGGCTGGCCGGGGCGGTCGGGCTGAGCCGCGAGGAGGTGCTCGACCTGCGCCACGTGGTGCCGGCGGTGCGTTTCGCGGTGGACGCCTACGTCAACTTCGCCCGCCGGGCGCCCTGGCAGGAAGCGGTCTGTTCCTCGCTCACCGAACTGTTCGCGCCCGAGATCCACAAGCAGCGCCTGGCCAACTGGCCCGAGCACTACCCATGGATCGAGCCTGAGGGACTGAACTACTTTCGCGGCCGCATCAGCCAGGCGCGGCGTGACGTCGAACAGGGACTGGCGATCACGCTCGGGTACTTCACCACACGCGCACTGCAGGATCGAGCGCTCCAGGTGCTGCAGTTCAAACTCGACATCCTGTGGGCCATGAACGACGCGATGGCGCAGCGTTACGGAGTCAGTCCATGAACCCGCCGACAGGGGAGACGGTTCCACGCGTCGCTCGCGGCTTTCGCCTGCAGTGGGAAGCGGCGCAGGACTGTCATGTGCTGCTCTATCCCGAAGGCATGGTCAAACTCAACCAGAGCGGCGGCGAAATCTTGAAGCGCTGCGACGGCCAGCGCAGCGTCGAGGCGATCGTGAAAGAACTGGAGCAGACGTTCACGGCCAGCGGGTTGGAGCGCGAAGTGCTCGGCTTCATCGAAGTCGCGGGCCAGCAGCGCTGGCTGGAATGGTCATGAGCCGCCCGGCCGCCTTTAAAGCGAATACCGCAGCCCTTGCGGCGGAGGTTACCCAATGAACACACAGCCCCCAACACCGAAGCCCGGCCCGCCGCTGTGGCTGCTGGCCGAACTCACCTACCGCTGCCCGCTGCATTGCGTGTTCTGCTACAACCCGGTCGATTTCGCGCGGCAGCCCGAAGAGCTGTCCACGCAGGACTGGCTGCGCGTGCTGCGCGAAGGGCGTGAGCTCGGCGCGGTGCAGTGTGGCCTGTCCGGGGGCGAGCCGCTGTTGCGGGACGACCTCGAGATCATCGTCGCCGAAGCGCACCGGCTCGGCTACTACACCAACCTGCTGACCTCGGGCGTGGGTCTGACGCCCGCGCGCGCGCAGGCACTCAAGGCTGCCGGGCTCGACCATGTCCAGCTGTCGTTCCAGGACTCGACCCGCGAGATGAACGATTTCCTCTCGAACACCAAGACCTTCGAACTCAAGAACCGCGTCGCCCGGCTGATCAAGGAGCAAGGCTGGCCGATGGTGATGAACGTGGTGATCCACCGCCACAACATCGACCACATCGACCGCATCATCGGCATGGCCGATGAACTCGGAGCCGAATACCTGGAACTGGCCAACACCCAGTACTACTCATGGGCGTTCCTCAACCGGGACCAGCTGCTGCCCACCCGTGCCCAGCTGGAGCGAGCCGAAGCCGTGACCGACAGCTGGCGGGCAAAGCTCGGTGACCGGATGCGGCTGTTCTTCGTCGCGCCGGACTACCACGAGGGACGCCCCAAGAAATGCGTCAACGGCTGGGGCAGCATGTTCCTCACAATCACGCCGGACGGGACAGCCTTGCCTTGCCACACGGCGCGCATGTTGCCGGGGCTGGAATTTCCGAACGTGCGCGCCATGCCCCTGAGTGAAATCTGGCTGGAGTCGGAAGGCTTCAACCGCTACCGCGGCACCAGCTGGATGAAAGAGCCCTGTGCGAGCTGCGACCAGCGCGAGCAGGACCTGGGCGGCTGCCGCTGCCAGGCCTGGCTGATCGCGCAGGATCCGGCCGCCGCCGACCCGGTGTGCGTGAAGAGCCCGCACCACTCCCTGGTGCATGA
>JAJAZH010000022.1 GCA_026785815.1 Ramlibacter sp.
CCGCGGTGGTCAGCGGGATCGGCGGCGGATTGAGCCAGACGTCGCGGTCGCCGTGCGACTGCACCAGCGCGCGCGCATTGCCGGGATTGGTTTCGAGGTGCAGCACCCGGTTGGCGTGCGCATAGAGCACTGGATCGCTCCGGACCTGCTCGAACGAAGGCAGGCGGATGACCGTGCGGTCACGCGCCGGCACTTTGAGTTTCTGCTTGAGCGCCGGATTGGGGACGAAGTTGAGCGCAACGGTCTTGTCATTGCCGGCTTGACGCGCGATCCATGCCTGCGCCGCGGCAACTCCATTCGCCGCCACCATGGAACCCGGCTCAAGGCCGGAAGCACCACCGCCGGGAACATTCATACCAGCTTGAGCGCCCGCTTCCTTGGAACATGTCGTGCCCTGCGCCTCGGCCTGCTCCGACGTGGTCTGGTACGGATTGATGTGTTCTTCGACCCGGCCCGGCGCATCGACCGAGGTCGAATCGATCTGGAACCAGCCTTGCGGTTTGCTGCGCTGGATGAACGCGGTGCCGCGCACATCGGTGATCTCGTTGATCGGCTCCCTGGCCGCCAGCCGGTGCGCGATCTCGACGATGGCACGCTCGGCGTTGCCGTACAGCAGGATGTCGCATTTGGCGTCGACCAGGATCGAGCGGCGGACCTTGTCCTGCCAGTAGTCGTAGTGCGCGATGCGGCGCAGCGAGCCTTCGATCCCGCCCATCACGATCGGCACATCGTTGTACGCTTCCCGGCAGCGCTGCGAGTACACCAGCGAGGCCCGGTCGGGCCGCTTGCCGCCGACGTCGCCGGGCGTGTAGGCGTCATCGCTGCGGATCTTGCGGTCCGCGGTGTAGCGGTTGATCATCGAATCCATGTTGCCGGCGGTGACGCCGAAAAACAGGTTCGGCTTGCCCAGCACCTTGAACGGGTCGGCGCTCTGCCAGTCGGGCTGCGCAATGATGCCGACCCGGAATCCCTGCGCCTCCAGGACCCGGCCGATCACGGCCATGCCGAAGCTGGGATGGTCGACGTAGGCGTCGCCGGTCACCACGATGATGTCGCAACTGTCCCATCCGAGCCGCTCCATCTCCGCCCGGCTGGTCGGCAGGAACGGGGCCGTGCCGAAGCGGCTCGCCCAGTACTTGCGGTAGCTGGTAATCGGCTTCGCGGCGCGCGCGAAAAAAGAAACGTCGATCGGGGCGTTCATCGGGACTGGGGGATGGGGTGACTGGGGCGCGTGGGCGCACTGGGGACAACCCATGATTTTAAGGTCGATGGGCCCAAAAGGCCATCCCAAAGGGTATTGCGATGCCGGAGTGCCGGATTACCGCGGCGGCACTGCGCGGTGCTGTTGCGCAATGTCGGCCGCCAGCTGCAGTCGAGCGCGTTCGATCAGCGGCAGCACCTCGCTGGCCGTATCCTGCCGCGCGATCAAGGCCAGGCACACCATGGACAGCAACAGTTGCGCCCGCTCCTGCCCCACTTCGGTCAGCGCCTGCGAAAGTGCGCTGTAGCTTCGATCCAGGTCGGTGTCGGTCATGGCGCGATTCCTTTGGCGTCGAGCGCGACGATCAGTGGTGCCGGGTCCAGCCCCTGCCAGCGTCCCATGACGTAGCCGTCGGGCCGCACCAGAACCAGGGCTTGCGAAGCGGCTGTATCCAGGCCGTAGCGTTCCCGCGCCTGCCCGAGTTGGTCCGCTCCGGGCGGAATCTCCAGCACGCCGATTCCGCGCGAGGCCAGTTGGGTGAGCGCGGCCGGCAGCGCCCCGTCGCTGAAAACCAGGCAGATGAAGTCTTTGCCGAAAGCCTGGCTCAAGTGGTAGGGCCCGTGGGATGCGGACAGCAGCGCGTCCGGGGCCGGCTGGCCCGGGGCCGCCATCTCGCTCCTCCACTGCCCTGTTTGCGGCACATTGAGCGCCGAATCGCGGTACTGCACCGGGGCGGACTGGCGCGGATTGATCAGCGAGCGCACCTTCTCGTCGTCGACAGCCAGACGCAGCGTCGCTTCGCGCAGCAGCTTGAATGCGAAGTTGGGCGGCGCCATGAACTCGGTGCTCTTGGCGCCATAAGCGATGTTTTCCCGTGCGGCCTGGACCCGTTCGGTCGAGTAGCTGTCGAGCAGGCTGCCACTGGCATCACCGCGCAGCACGGCGGCGAGTTTCCAGGCCAGGTTGCCGGCGTCGTCGAGTCCGGAATTCAAGCCGCGGACGCCGAAGATCGGCACCAGGTGCGCCGCATCGCCGGCCAAGAAAACACGACCGTGCCGGTATTCAGGCAGCGTGAGGCACTTGGCGTTGTAGATCGAGATCCAGAGCGGCTGCCACGGCTCGCACTCGCCAATCATGGCCAAGTGGCTCTGCACGCGCGGCAACACGTTTTCCGGTTTGACCGCCTCGACCGGGTCCTCGTCATCGCGAATCTGGTAGTCGATTCGCCAGACGTCGTCCGGCTGCCGGTGCATCAGCAGCGTCGAGCCGGGATTCGACGGCGGATCGAACCAGGCCAGCCGTTCGACCGTGCGGCTGGTTTTCTGCACGATGTCGACAATCACGTAGCGGCCTTCGTACTGGATGCCTTCCAGCTGCAGCCCGAGCTGGTCGCGGACCGTGCTGCGGCCGCCGTCGCAGGCCACCAGGAAGTCGCAGCGCACGGACTGCGGACCCTGCGGTGTATTCACCTGCACCGTCACTCCGTCGCCCTCCTCGCGCACCGTCTGCACCCGATTGGACCAGCGGACGTCCACCGGCTGCGGCAGATCCCGAGCCGCCTTGTGGACGAATTCCTCGACGTAGAACTGCTGGATATTGACCATCGGCGCGAAGCGCTGGGTCGGCTCTGACGGCATCTGGAAGTGCAAGACCTCGGTGTCGCGCCAGTAGCTGCGGCCACCGGTCCACGGCAGCCCCTTGCCAGCGACAGCGCCGGCCGCGCCGGCCCAGCCCAGGATCTCCTGCGAGCGGCGCGAAATGCAGATGGCCCGGCTACCGGTGCAATAGCCAGGATCGGCTTCGATGACCAGGCTTGCAATGCCCTGGCGCGCCAGCAGGGCCGCCAACGTCAGGCCAACCGGACCGCCGCCGGCGATCAGGATCGGAATATGCGCTGGAAGAGAGATTGCTGACATGCCCGGAGGTTACGTCAAGCAATCTGGCCGGAATCGTTGGCCGGCCCGCACGCGGCTCCGGTGCTCCGAAGCCGTTGCCAATTACATCCGCTTGCGCAACTGGCCGCGGATCTCGCCGCCAGGGAAGCGGGCGGTGTGAATGTTGACGTAATACAAGCCAGCAGCCATGTCGGCGTACTGGGCTGGCGTCACGGTCATCTCACCCATGACCGGCTGGGCGTTCAAATTGCTGGCAAATGGAATGACAACGCCGGCATTCGCACCGACTGGCGCCGGTCCATGGATATGGCCGGCGGTGGCAGGACCGGTGAGCCCGTTGTAGGTGACCTTCCAGGTGACCTTGTTGGTGTTCGCATTGAACTGCACTTCGGCCGATCCGGTGGCAGTGGAAGCCGCCGGCGGAACTTCCTGGGAAGGGCTCAGGCTGGCTTCGAAGATATCCATCTTCTGCGACGGACGCATCATTCCGCAGCCGGCGAGGGTCAGCGAGACAAGGCCGGCGGCGACGGCCGTGCGCAAAAAAGTATGGCGGCTCAACATGGGTATTTCCTTGGGGACTGCCGAAATGGGCAATCAATTTGAGCTCAGCCGGGCCGCAGCGTCTGTAGGACATGCCCGATAGACCACAGCGCGACATCACTTCGGCGGCAGTTTGCCCCTGGCAGCATCCACTTCCCACGGGCTCGGCCCGACGTTGGGTCCGTCTGGCATGGACTCCGGCTCTTCGCCGATCCCGGGCTTGGCGCTGCCGTCAGCAACACCCGCTGGCAACTCGGGCGCCGGCGGCTTGGCCGCTGCGCTTCCGGCTGGAGGTTCCTGCTGGACCGATTCACCCATTGTCTTGTTGCCTGGATCGCCGTCGTGGTTTTCGTTGCCGCCGGCGGCCGGGCCGCGGCCGATGCTGGTGCTGCTGCTCATGGATGCTCCTGTTGTCAACGGATGTCTCACTCTAGGCGCTGGCGCGTCCGGTCGCTGTAGGACAGGGGAGCAGCCAGCGCGTCGCCGATAAACTGGGTCCGCATTCCTTCAGGAGCCTCCATGCCCGCCTTCACTACGCTGCGGATCGACCCCGACCCGGGCCACCCACGCATTGCCCGTCTGCTGCTGAACCGGCCCGAAAAACTCAACGCCATCGACGACCAGACGCCGCGGGAACTGCGCGCAGCGGTGGAATGGGCCAACGAGCAGGATGACATCCATGTGATCGTGGTCGAAGGCGCGGGCAAGGGCTTTTGCGGCGGCTACGACCTGACGCAGTTCGGGCAGGGCCAAATCGACCATCCCTGTCAGCAGGAGCGTCACCCGTGGGATCCGATGCAAGACTATGCGTTCATGAAGCGCAACACCGAGGACTTCATGAGCCTGTGGCGCAGTCCGAAGCCGACCATCGCCAAGGTCCACGGTTACGCTGCCGCCGGCGGCAGCGACATCGCCCTGTGCTGCGACCTGCTGCTGATGGCGCAGGACGCGCGCATCGGCTACATGCCGACCCGGGTCTGGGGCTGCCCGACCACCGCGATGTTGACTTACCGGCTCGGCCCGGCCCGGGCCAAGCAGCTGATGTTCACCGGCGACACGATCGACGGCGCCACGGCTGGCGAGTGGGGCCTGGCCAACCAAGTGGTGCCCGCCGCCGACCTGGAGGCAGCGACGATCAAACTAGCGAGCCGGATCGCCGGGGTGCCGCGCGGCCAGCTGGCGATGCACAAGCTGGTCGTCAACCAGGTGTTGCTGGCGATGGGCCTGGAGCAGAGCCAGCAGATGGCCACTGTCTTCGATGGCATCAGCCGCCACAATCCCGAGGGCCTCTGGTTCCGCCGGCAGGCGCAGGCCGAGGGCTTCAAGTCGGCAGTGCAGTGGCGCGACAGCGGCCAGCCGATCCCCGAGGGCGATGAAGCCCGGGCGTTGATCCGCGAGCTGGAAGCGCGCACCGAAGCAGCCAGGAAACAGACATGAACGATCCAGACATGACCACACCCCGTTATGCCGCCCCGACCCTGCTGTCATTCGCAACCCGGCTGCTGGCCGCCGCGGGCCTGAACAGCGGCAAATCCGATGCAGTCGCGTCGATCCTGGTCGAAGGGGACTTGATGGGTCATTCCACCCATGGCCTGACGTTGCTCGGGCCGTACCTGCGCGAGCTCGAAGCCGGCACCATGAGGCGCGACGGCGAACCGGATGTGCTGCAGGATCGCCCCGCCGCGGTGACCTGGGATGGCCGCCGCCTGCCCGGGCCGTGGCTGGTGCTGCAGGCCATGGCCCTGGCGACGGAGCGGGCGAAGCAGTGCGGGACTGGCTCCGTCGTGATTCGCCGCAGCCACCACATCGCCTGCCTCGCCGCCTATCTCAAACGCGCCACCGATGCCGGCCTGCTGATGTTCCTGACCTGCTCCGATGCCAACTCGGCAAGCGTCGCGCCATTCGGCGGACTGGACCCCGTCTTCACGCCCAATCCGCTCTCCGCCGGCATCCCGACCCCAGCGCTGCCGATCCTGGTCGACA
Organism: Ramlibacter sp.; assembly: GCA_026785815.1. Taxonomy (GTDB): domain Bacteria; phylum Pseudomonadota; class Gammaproteobacteria; order Burkholderiales; family Burkholderiaceae_C; genus Ramlibacter. Next base: position 5,620 of record JAJAZH010000022.1, read on the forward strand.
TCTCGACCTCCTCCACCACCAACGGCTTGACCAACCGCCTGCACCAGGAGGGTGGACGGTTGCCGGCGCCGTGGTTGATCGATGGCCACGGACAGCCATCGGACGATCCGGCTGTGCTGTTCAACGAACCCAAGGGCACGATCCTGCCGCTGGGCGGCATGGATTCCGGTCACAAGGGCTATGGCCTGTCATTGCTGGTCGAAGCCCTGACCGGCGGCCTGGCCGGACAGGGCCGCGCCGATCCGCGCGAGGGCTGGGGAGCGACGGTGTTCCTGCAGATCATCGATCCGGCGGCGTTCGGCGGAAGCGAAGCGTTCACCCGGCAGACCGGTGCGATCGTGCAGCAGTGCCATGCGTCACGGCCAGCGCACGCCGGTCAGCAGGTCAGGATGCCTGGGGAAAGGGGACTGCGGCTGGCGCTGGAGCAACAGCGGTCGGGCGTCCGGCTGTATCCGTCGATCCTGCCGTCCCTGGAACCCTGGGCACGCAAGTTGGGCGTCGACCTGCCCATGCCAACTGCCTGAACCCTCGGTTTCAGGTTCGCCGCCTGCCTTTGATGGTCCGGAGCACCACGGGCGTGAACCAGACCAGCAGGCACACCACGGCCAGCGTCGCGGCGATCGGCCGGTCGAAAAACGCGCCCAGGTTGCCGTTCGACTTGATCATCGAAGTGATGAAATTCTCTTCCAGCATCCCGCCCAGCACCACCCCGAGGATTGCCGGCGCGATCGGGAAGCGGTTGGCCTCAAGCAGGTAGGCAACGATCCCCGCCACCAGCATCACGCCGACCTCGAAGGCCGTGTTGTTGATCGCGAAAGTGCCGACGATGCAGAACAGCAGGATCATCGGCATCAGCACCTCGCGCGGCACCCGCAGGATCCGCTTGGACACCTTGATGCACAGGATGCCGAGCGGGATCATGATGATGTTGGCCACGATGAACAGCAGGAACACCGCGTAGATGTTCTGCGGGTTGGTGGTGAAGAGCGTCGGGCCTGGGTTCATGTTCTTCATGTACAGCACGCCGATCACGATCGCGGTGATGGAATCGCCCGGAATGCCGAACACCAGCGCGGGAATCCAGGCGCCGGCCAGCGCGCTGTTGTTGGCGGAACCGGATTCGACAATGCCCTCGACGTGGCCGGTGCCGAACTTCTCGGGCTCCTTCGAAAATTTCTTGCTCACCGCATAGGACATCCAGGCGGCGATGTCCGCGCCTGCGCCCGGCAGGGCGCCCACGGCGGTTCCCAGAGCGCTGCCGCGCAGGATCTGCAGCGGGTATTTTTTTGCCAGCGCCCACTGGCCTGCCAGCACGTTGCCGACCTTGTCCACCACCATTTCGGCCGGCGGGCTGGTGTCGACGACGAAGCGGATGATCTCCGAGATCGCGAACATGCCGATCATCATCGCGATCATGCCGATGCCGCCTGTCATCTCGGCGTTGCCGAAAGTGAAGCGCGGAAAGCCGGCCGGGTTGCCGAGACCGACGCAGGCCACCAGCAAACCCAGCAGCAGCGTCACGACACCTTTGAGCGGCTGGTCGGAGGTGATGAAGACTGCGCATGTCAGGCCCAGCAGAACCAGCCAGAAATACTCGAACGAGCTGAAGTTGAGCGCGAAGTCGGCCAGCGCCGGAGCGGCGACGATCAGCACCGCGGTGCCGAACAGGCCGCCGACCGCGGAAAAGATCAGGCCGGCGCCGAGGGCCAGCTCGGCCTGGCCCTTTTTGGTCATGGCGAAAGCTTCGTCGGTGTAAGCAGCGGAAGCCGGAGTGCCCGGGATCCGGAGCAGGCAACCGGGGATGTCGCCGGAAAAGATCGCCATGGCGGTGGCCGTGACCATCGCCGCGATTGCCGGGATCGGCGGCATGAAAAAGGTGACCGGCACCAGCAGCGCGGTCGCCATCGTCGCGGTCAGCCCGGGCACCGCGCCGACGAACAGCCCATACAGTGAAGCGGCCACCATGACGGCGATGGTGTACGGCTCGAACACCATCGCGAAAGCCTGGCCGATTGCGGTCCACATGCTATGCCTTCAGCAAAGGACAGACGCACGCGCTGGCATCACCAGGCCCACGGCGTCAGCAGGCCCCACGGCAGCGGCACCCGCAACAACTTGTAGAAGGCGAAATGCACGACCAGCGTCGTGACCACTGCGAGCAGCGCGGCCCGTCCGGGCGGCACCCGCAGCACGGTGAACATCGCCATCAGGATGATCAGCGAAATCAGCAGAAAGCCCAGCCATTGAGCGGCCACGATGTAGAAGATGACGGAAGCGATCAGCACGCCCAGGGCCAGCACGTGGCGCGGCGAGCGTACCCAATCATCAAGCACCACCCAGGCCTGGCGCGGCTGCCGCAGGCCACGCACGAGCAGCAACAGGCCGCAGACGCAGAGCCCGGCTGCGATCAGGCCCGGGAACAGGGCCGGGCCGACCGGCTGGCCTGGAATTTTCGGGAACACCTGGACCGTGAACAGGACGATCGCTCCCAAGGCCAGCAGCAGCAGCCCGAAGACCGCGTCGTTGAGCTTCAAGAACTCACTCCCGGATCCCCGCCCGCGCGGGGATGACGCGCCTCGCGCGTCACCTGCGCGGGGATGACGGCGCGCAGCGCCGTCACTTGACCAGGCCCACAGCCTTCATCGTCGCGCCCAGCTCGGTGTCCGACTTGGCCATGAAGCGGCCGAAATCGTCCGGACCGGCATAGATGACGCCGAAGCCGCGGCTGGCCATGAAATCGGTGTACTCCTTGCTGGCCGCGACCTTGCGCACCAGCGCGCTCAGCTTGTCGCGCGCCTCGGCCGGGATGCCCTTGGGCGCGACGATGCCGCGCCAGGCAGCCATGCTCCAGTCGCTGCCGATGGCCGCCTTCAGCGTCGGCACATTCGGGTACAGCGCCGACGGCTTGTCGCTCATGATGGCCAGGCTGCGGACCTTGCCTGCATCGATCAACGAGCGCGCTTCGGGCAAGGACACCGGCGCCACTTCGACGCCGCCGGCCACCATGTCCTGCAGTCCGGGCGCGGCGCCATTGCTGGGCACCCAGGGCAACGCTGCAGGATCGATCTTCCGGTCGCGCAGCAGGCCCGCGATCGCCAGGTGCCAGATGCCGCCCTGGCCGGTCCCAGATGCCTTGAATTTGCCTGGGTTGGCCTGGATCGCGGCCAGCAGGTCGCCGACCGTCTTGTACGGCGAGTCGGCGCGGACCTGGATTCCGGCGGGGTCGGCATTGACCAGCCCGATCGGCGTGTAGGAGGTGCCCTTGAGTTCCGTGAGGCCCTGCCAGTGCATCATGCCGATCTCGACCGTTGCCAGGCCGATGGTGTAGCCATCCGGGGCGGCCGATGCGATGGCTGCATGGCCGACGACGCCACTGCCGCCGGTTCGATTGACCACGGTCACCGGCTGACCGATTTCCTTTTCCATCAGGCTGGCGATGATCCGCGCCGTGGCG
>JAJAZH010000023.1 GCA_026785815.1 Ramlibacter sp.
AGTTCGCGGTCATCCTGCTGGATGTGAACATGCCGGACATCGACGGCCTCGAGACGGCCGGCCTGATTCGCCAGTACCGCAAATCGGCGCAGACGCCGATTGTTTTCATCACCGCTTACGTCGACGACGTCCAGGCCGCGCGCGGCTATGCGCTGGGCGCGGTCGACTACATTGCGTCCCCGGTGGTGCCGGAGGTGCTGCGCTCGAAGGTCCGGGTTTTCGTCGAGCTGTTCCGGATGCACCGGCAGCTCCAGGTCCAGGCGGCCGAGCGCGAGGCGCTGGCGCGCTCTGAAACGGCGAGGGCGGCGGCGGAGCAGGCCAGCCAGCGGGCCGACTATCTCTCGCAAGCCAGCCAGACCCTGTCGCGCTCGCTCGACCTGCAGGACACGATCCAGGCCCTGTTCGAGGTGGCCGTGCCTTACCTGGGCGACCGGGCGGTGCTGGCCCTGGCCGGGCCGGACGGCGACTTTTCGCGCATCGAGAGTTCGTCCAGCCCAGCTTGGGACCCGGCCTCGCCCCACTCGCTGCAGGCGGCATTCGACATCGCGCTGAACCACCGACGCTTCGAGCTCCGCCGCGATGGCGAGCAGACTCAGGCGATCTGCCCGTTGCTGGCCGGCGACCGCGTGCTCGGAGCGCTGGTCCTGCTGGGGCCGCACGCCCAGTTTGATGCCGCCCCGCTGGCACTGATCAAGGAAGTGGTCAGCCGCGCGTCGATTGCGATGGAAAACGCGCGCCTCTACAACGCGGTGCAACTGGCGGACCGGCGCAAGAACGAGTTTTTGGCGATGCTGGCGCACGAGCTGCGCAACCCGCTGGCCCCGATCCGTCATGCGGTCCACATCATGCAGGGCGCCGATGTCGCGCCTTCGACCCTGAACTGGGCGCGCGACGTGATTGGCCGCCAGGCCGATCACATGGCGCGCCTGGTCGACGACCTGCTCGACGTTTCCCGCATCGTCCAGGGCAAGGTGGTGGTCCAGCCGGGGCGGTTGCTGGTCGAGACTCTGGTCGAGCGCGCGGTGGAGGCGAACGCGCCCCGGGTTGCCGCCCTGGACCAGACCCTGAGCGTGGAATTGCCGGAGCAGGCAATCGAGATCGACGGCGACCTGGTCCGGCTGTCGCAGGTGCTCTCCAACCTGGTCAACAACGCCTCCAAATTCTCGGGTGCCGGCATGCGTATCCTGTTGAAGGCGACGTATGGCAAGGGCCAGGTCCAGATTTCCGTGCGCGACGAGGGCACCGGGATCGACGCTGCTTTCCTGCCTCAGATCTTCGACCTGTTTGCCCAGGGCGACCAGTCCCTGGACCGCTCGCAGGGAGGCCTCGGGGTCGGCCTGACCCTGGTGAAGCATCTGGTCGAGTTGCACGGCGGCCGTGTCAGCGCCAGCAGCGACGGCCGCGGCCAGGGCGCCGAAGTGTCGATCTGGTTGCCGGCCCGGCCGGCGACAGCGCCACCGGAGACGGCGCTGGCACGTCCGCGCCATAGCGCGGCCGCGGCCGCCGGCAGCTCCAGAGTGCTGGTCGTCGAGGACCTGGTTGCGTCCGCCGAGACGCTGACGATGCTGCTGGAGATGGAGGGCTTCGAGGTCCGGATCGCCCACGAAGGCGCCACGGCGCTGCAGATCGCCGAGCAGTTCATGCCGGACGCGGTCCTGCTGGACATCGGCCTGCCCGGAATGAATGGCTTCGAAGTCGCCAGCCGCCTGCGCAACCAGCCCGGTGGCCGGGACGCCTTGCTGATCGCGCTGACCGGTTACGGCGAGGCGGAAAGCCGCTCCCGCTCCACCCAGGCAGGTTTCGACTTCCACATGGTCAAGCCGGCGGACGTCAACCTGCTGTTGTCGCTGCTGGCCGATCCGCAGCAGTCCCGCCGGGCGGCCACCATCGGCGGCTGAACTTGCCGGGCCGCGTCGGGGCCGGGCCTGGCCCTCGTCAGTTGGCGGGATCGAAGCTGCTCTGGCGACACCTCCGGCCGCCTGCCGGGATCAAATTGAAATAGGATGTAGCCGCGGTCACTGTGCAAGGTTCCGCCGATGAAAACCAAGGCTTCCATAGCTCCCCCCGTGCCCCCGGACGAGATCGACCGGTTGCGCGAGCTTGAGGAACTGGCGATCCTGGACAGCGAACCGGAAATGGAATTCGACCGGCTGGTGCAGCTGGCGGTCCTGATCTGCGGCGTCCCGATCGGCGCCATCACCTTCGTCGACAGCCAGCGCCAGTGGTTCAAGTCGAAGATCGGGGTGGAAGTGGCAGCGACGCCGCGCGACGTCGCGTTCTGCGCCTACACGATCCTGGAGTCGGACCGCCTGCTGGAAGTGCAGGATGCCGAGACCGATCCCCGTTTTGTCACCAAGATGTTCGGGCCCGATGTGCCGCCGGTGCGTTTCTACGCCGGCTATCCGCTGCAGACGCGCGAGGGCAGCGCCGTCGGGACGCTCAGCGTGATGGACACGGCGCCCCGTTCGCTGACCGGCGCGCAGCGCGAGGCGCTTGCCAAACTGGCGCACACAGTCAGCACCCAGCTGACCATGCGGCGCGAATTGCGGATCGCCACCCAGTCCGACCGGCTGACCGGGCTGCCCAACTGGTTCCACTTCGAGTCGAAGTTCGAGCTCTCCAAGACCGACCGCAGCGTGCTGGTGCTGGTGCGGCTCAAGAC
>JAJAZH010000024.1 GCA_026785815.1 Ramlibacter sp.
ACGAAGAGATGCGGGATAACCCGCTGGTCGGCGCCGACGGCCTGGTCGAGGTTCCGCGCTGGCGCCATGCGCTCATCAACATCGCCCACCCGCTGCTCAAGCAGGGGCTGGTGATCCTCGACACCCCGGGCCTGAACGCAATCGGCGCCGAGCCGGAGTTGACGGTCAACCTGATCCCGCAGGCGCACGCGGTGGTTTTCATCCTTGCTGCCGACACTGGCGTCACCAAGTCGGACCTGACGATCTGGCGGGAACACCTGATCAGCGAATCAGACAGTGCGGATTCCCGGCTGGTGGTCCTGAACAAGATCGACACAATGTGGGATTCGCTGAGCACTCCGGCCCAGGTGCAGGCCCAGATCGACCGCCAGCGAGCGACCTCGGCGGAAATCCTCGGTCTGCGGCTGGAGCAGGTGATTGCGGTATCGGCCCAGAAGGGCCTGGTTGCCAAGGTGAACGACGACGCGGCCCTGCTGGAGGCGAGCCAGCTGCCGCTGCTGGAGCGCGCGCTGAGCCAGGGGGTGATGGGCCAGCGCCAGAAAATCCTGCAGCAAGGTGTGACGGCAGGCATTGGCGATCTCAAGATCGAGGCCGGGCGCTCGATCAACATCCGCCGGCGCGACCTCGCCGAACAGATGCTCGAGCTCAAGGGGTTGCGCGGCAAGAACACCTCGGTGATCCGGCACATGCGCGCGCGCATCGAGCAGGAGCAGGGCGAGTTCGACGTCAGCGGCGCCAAGATCCATGCCGTGCGGTCGGTGCACCTGAAGCTGCTGCGCGAAGTGTTCGACCTGCTTGGAACCAGCCAGCTCAAAGTCGAAATGGCGGAGCTGACCAGTGCGCTGCGCCAGCGCGGCATCAAGCTCGGCGTGCGGCGCGCCTACACATTGACGTTCGACCGCTTGCGGGCCGCCCTGCACAAGGCGCAGTCGACCAGCGCCGACATCCAGTCGATGCTGACCGGAACCTTCCGCCAGCTCAATGCGGAGTACGGGTTTTCGCTGCAGGCGCCCAAGGAGCCAGACCTGGCCCGCTACGCTCGCGACCTCGAACTGGTTGAGCGCAGCCACAACCAGTATCTGAGCGTGGCCAACTCGCTGCGGCTGGCCCAGCCCGAGTTCGCGGACCGGCTGGTGCGCGCGCTCGGAACCCGCTTGCGCGTGGTGTACGAATCCGCGCTGGCCGAGGTGGAGTTGTGGAACAAGTCGGCAGCGGCGCAACTCGATGCGCAACTGCGGGAGCGGCGCCGCAACTTCGGGCGTCGGCTGGAGGCGATCGAAAGGATCCAGCAGGCTGCCAGCGGCCTCGATGACCGCATCGCCGAGATCAATTCACAGGAAGTGGCGCTGGACGAACTGGACAGCAAACTGTCCGAACTCACCGATTACCTGATCCAGATCCCCGCCAGCGCCCCGGTCGCCGGGGAGCCGCAAGCCCAAACCGCATGACGGCCGGCCGTGCCGGTTTTGCCGCCAGCGTGATCCGGTGGCAGCAGGCGCATGGCCGCCACGGCCTGCCTTGGCAGGGCGGCCAAGATCCCTACCCGGTCTGGCTGTCCGAAGTCATGCTGCAGCAGACCCAGGTGTCGGTCGTGCTGGATTACTTTCCGCGCTTCCTGAATCGCTTTCCGGATGTCGCCGCACTGGCCCAGGCCAGCGATGACGAAGTCATGTCGCTATGGAGCGGCCTGGGTTATTACAGCCGCGCCCGCAACCTGCACCGATGCGCGCAGCAGGTGATGGCTGTTCATGCCGGCCAGTTTCCGCGAACCGCGCTTGAACTCGCCACCTTGCCGGGCATCGGTCGATCGACTGCGGCCGCCATCGCAGCGTTCTGTTACGGCGAACGAGTGGCGATTCTCGACGGCAACGTCAAGCGCGTGCTCACCCGCTGGCTCGGTTTCGGGCAAGACCTGGCGCTTGCCGCCAGCGAACGCGAGCTCTGGGCGCAGGCGCAGTCGCTGCTCCCGGCGACGGGCGCAGCGCAAGCCATGGCCGGCTACACCCAGGGCTTGATGGACCTCGGCGCCACGATCTGTTTGCCGCGCAGCCCGCTCTGCTCGCTGTGCCCCGTCTGCGAAAAGTGCTCCGCCCGCAGTCAGGGCCGGACCCACGACTATCCGGTCAAAAGCCGCAAGCTCAAACGCAGCGCGCAATCGCTCTGGCTGCTTCATGCGCAGGCGCACGACGGCTCGGTGTGGCTGGAAAAAAGGCCAGTCACCGGCATCTGGGCCGGCCTGTATTGCCTGCCGGCCTTCGACAGCCGGGAACAGCTTGAAGCAGCCCTGCCGCTGCGGGCGCGCGGGCAGCTCCGGGACGACCCGGCGTTCCTGCACGTGCTGACGCACAAGGACCTGTATCTGCATCCGGTTGGCGCGACATTGAAAACCGCATCGATCCCCAAGCGCTCCGGCTCGTGGTTCGACGCTGGGCAATGGCCTGCGTTGGGACTGCCGGCGCCGATTCGCAGGCTGCTTTCGGCCTGAGCCGGCAGACGTTCAGCCGGCGTCCAGCTCGCGGTGGCGCTTGAGCGTGACCCAGTTCTCGCCGAAGAAAGCCGCGAGTTTTTCGACCAGGTAGACCGACCGGTGCTGGCCGCCGGTGCAGCCGATCGCCACCGTCACGTAACTGCGGTGATCGCGAGCCATCGGGCCAAGCCAATGGGCCAGGAACTGCTGGATCTGCGAATACATCTGCTCCACCTCGGGCTGCTTTCGCAGGAACGCGGCCACTGCTTCGTCACGCCCGGTGAGGTCACGCAGTTCCGCTTCGTAGTGCGGATTGGGCAGCATCCGGACGTCGAAGATGTAGTCGGCGTCGACCGGGATGCCACGCTTGAAGGCGAACGATTCGAAGACCAGCGTGAGCTGGCTCACCGGCGCCGAGAGCAGCGACTTGACGTGAGCCTGCAGCTGCGACGGCCGGATGAGGCTGGTGTCGATGACGTGCGCCTGCTCCCGCAGGTCGGAGAGCAGTTCGCGCTCGAGTTCGATGGCATCGACCAGCGCGTGCTGTCCGTCCGCGGCACGCTCGTCGCCTTCGCTGGCGGCGCGGTTGCTCGACAGCGGGTGCCGGCGCCGGGTCTCCGAGAACCGCCGCACCAGCGTGTCGGTCGTCGCGTCCAGGAACAGCGGCCGCACGATTACGCCCTGGCTTCGCAGTTCCTTCAATTGCGCCGGCACCAGCGGCAGCGAGGTCGCGCTGCGGACGTCCATCGCGATTGCCACCCGTTGGGCACTGTTCTGCCGCTCCAGGGCGACGAACGAGAGCAGCAGTTCCGGCGGCAGGTTGTCGACGCAGTAATAGCCGGCGTCTTCCAGCGCCCGCAGCGCCACGGACTTGCCGGAGCCGGACATGCCGGTGATGAGGACGGCTTCGAGGGTCATGGAGGCGATGTCATGACGCAGAGTCGAGTCTGCCTTCACCCAGCATTTCCTTGGCGTGCGCCAGGGTGGTGCCCGACAGCCGTTCGCCGCCCAGCATGCGCGCCACCTCCGCGACGCGCTGTTCGCCCTGCACCGTGGCCACAGAACTGCTGGCGACGCCGCCTTCGCTGTGCTTGGCGACCACCAGGTGGTGATCGGCGCAGGCTGCCACCTGCGGAAGGTGGGTCACTGCCAGCACCTGCCGGTCGCGTCCGAGCTGCTTCATCAGCCGCCCTACGGTTTCCGCCACGGCGCCGCCGACCCCTGCATCGACCTCGTCGAAGATCAGTGTCTGGGCTGTTCCCAGCTGGCTGGTGGTGACGGCGATCGCAAGCGCGATCCGTGACAGCTCGCCGCCGGATGCCACCTTGCCGACCGGCCGGGGTGTCGATCCTTCGTGGCCGGCGACCAGAAACGAGACCTCGTCCAGCCCGCTCGCGGCGGGTTGGGCAGACTTTTCGAGGACCACTTTGAAGCGTCCGCCCTGCATGCCCAGTCCCTGCATCGCCAGCGTGATCGATTTTGCCAGTTGCGGCGCAGCTTTGGTCCGCGCCCGTGACAGGCTGCGGGCTTCAGCCAGGTACGCCGCGGCCTCCTTGTTTTCGGCGGCTTCGAGGGCGGCAAGATCGGCGGCGGAGTCGAGGCGAGTGAGTTCTTCCTGCCATGAAGAGAGCAATGCTGGCAGTTCGCCGGGCGCCCGCTTGTAGCGGCGCGACAGTGAGATCCACAAACCCATCCGCTGGTCCAGGTCGGCCAGACGGCCCGGATCAAGTTCGGTCTGGCGCAGATAACCGCCGAGCGACCGCGCCGCGTCTTCGGACTG
>JAJAZH010000025.1 GCA_026785815.1 Ramlibacter sp.
CAAGGTCCGGCTGTTCGGCGATTACGGCGGCTATGGGCCGGGCCAGCAGAAAAGGGATTTCGTGTTCATCGACGACGTGGTCGCGGTGAACCTGTGGTTCTTCGACCATCCGGGCAAGTCCGGGATCTTCAACCTCGGCACCGGCCGGGCCCAGCCGTTCAACGACGTGGCCACCGCCGTCGTCAATGCCCTGCGAAGGGGGCAGCCGACGCTGGACACGTCCGCTGCCGTCACCCAGGGCCTGATCGACTACATCGCCTTCCCCGACGCGCTGCGTGGCAAGTACCAGTGCTTCACCGAGGCGGATCTCGGTGCCTTGCGTGCAGCCGGCTGCGATCATCGCTTTGCCGATGTCCAGGCCGGAGTCGCCAGCTACATGGCGGCACTCTCCAGCTAGAGGGGAGTCCCGTCAACCGGCCTGCTGCGGGTGCCGTTAGAGAGTTGCCTGGCGTACCCCGCGCCGGTCCAACCTGAGGAGATCTCCATGTTCAAGAAATTTCTGGCCGTCCTGGTCATGCTGTATGCCACCCTCGCCCTCGCAGCCGTCGATGTGAACAAGGCCACCGAAGCCCAGCTCGACGCCGTCAAGGGCATCGGCCCGGTCACTTCCAAGATGATCATGTCCGAGCGCAAGAAAGGCGACTTCAAGAACTGGGATGACTTCATCGAGCGGATCAAGGGTGTCGGCGACACCCGTGCCGCCAAACTGTCCGGCGAAGGCCTGACGGTCAATGGCGCCGCCTACAAGGTCGCGACCAAAGACACCAGGTCCACCGCCAAGGAAGACAGGAAGGAGACGAAGGCTTCGGCGAAGGAAGACAAGAAAGAGTCCAAGGCCGCCGCCAAGGAAGAAAAGAAGGACGCCAAGGAAGCCCGGAAAGACGACAAGGTCGCGGTCACCAAGCCGGCGGCCAGTGCTGCCACACCCGCTGCCAAACCCGCTGCCAGCGCACCGAAAAAGTAACTGCCGCGCGCCAGAAAAAAAACCCGCTGCGGCGGGTTTTTTTGTTGCGCTCAGCGGTACACCAGCACGGGCCGGGTCAGACGCGCGAGATCAGGTCGGTCGCTCCAACATCGATGCCCGCCTGCGTCAGCAGCGTGGTCGCCTGGCCCCGGTGGTGGGTCTGGTGATTGAAGAAGTGCGTCAGCGCCATCCACGCGGCATGCTCGCGCGCGACACCCTTCGTGTTGCTGTAGCGGACGGTCTGCGACGGTCCGTCGGCCGGCATCTGGGCCAGCCAATGCTCGATGGCCGTGTCCAGCCGTTCCCGCTTGGCGCGCAGCGCACTCCAGTGGGCATAGAGCAGCGTCGCGTGGCTCGCGCCTGGCGGAAAATCGACCAGCTGCTCCTGCAGCGCTGCAACCTCTGCACCCTGCTGCGCCGCGAACCGTCCGAGCCAGAGCATGTCGCCCCAGACCAGGTGGTTGAGCGTGTTGTGGATGGAGCCGAAGAACGCGCCGCGGTCGCGTTTGCGCTCTTCGTCCGGCAGCTGCTCGCAGGCGTCGTACAGGCGCTGGTTGAACCAGTGGTTGTAGCGTGCCAGAAAGCGATAGTTTTCGACCAGGGCGCTGTCCATCGCCGTGATTGTGGCATCGCAAGTGCCACCGGCGAAAGGCGTGGCAAGCCGATTCATGGACGAGAACGTTCAGGCGGCGACCGGCTCCCGGTACACCAGCACGGGAATCCGGCAATGGCTCAGGACCTTCTGCGTTTCGCTGCCGATCAGCGCGGCCGACAGTGCATTGCGTCCGTGCGAAGCCATCATGATCAGGTCGCACTCTCGGCGCTGTGCCGCCGCGATGATGGCCTCGTACGGATGATCGCTGATCGCGCAGATGGTGTCGCAGGCAACGCCCTTCTCGCCGGCCTCGCGCTGGACCATGCCCAGGTAGTGGTCGGCCCGGGCCCGGCTGTCGCGCTCGTATCGCTCGCCGGTGTCTTCCAGCATTTCGGCCCGCAGCGAGAAGGTGTGGAACGGCTCGGTCACATGGATGGCCGTGACCTGGGCACCGGCATCGCGGGCGAATGCGATGGCCTTGTGGATCATGGCTTCCGACAACTTCGAGCCATCGGTGGGCAACAACAGGTGCTTGAACATGACTGCCTCCAGCAGCCCCGGGCAGGCGGGACCTGATTTCATTCTAGGTCGGCTTTCCCCACGCTGCAAATGAGCTGCAAGCCGCCGCGGCAGCCCTTTCAATCCATTTTTCCGTAGCCCCCGCCGCCCGGCGTGTGGATTTCCAAGATGTCTCCGGGCTGCATCTGCGCCTGGCCGATGTGGTCCAGCGGCTCGATCCGGCCGTCGGCGCGAACCACGCGATTGATCCCCACCTGCCCCGGCTCGCCGCCCGCCATTCCGAAAGCGCCGTGCTTGCGGCCGTTGGACAAAATGCTGGCCGTCATCGCCTCCAGGAAGCGGACCCGCCGGATGCCGCCGTCGCCGCCCTTCCAGCGGCCCATGCCGCCCGAACCGGCACGGATCTCATAGCTCTCCAGCCGCACCGGAAACCGGAACTCCAGCACCTCGGGATCGGTCAGGCGCGAGTTGGTCATGTGGGTCTGGACCACGCTGGTGCCGTCGAAGCCACCGGTGACGCGGCCGTCGCGGTCGATCTCGGCGCCAGCGCCGCTGCCGCCGGAAATGGTCTCGTAATACTGATGCCGCGCGTTGCCGAAGGTGAAGTTGTTCATGGTGCACTGGCTCGCGGCCATCACGCCGAGCGCGCCGAACAGCGCATTGGTGATGCAGGTCGAAGTCTCGACGTTGCCCGCCACCACCGACGCCGGCGGATTCGGATTCAGCATCGACCCGGGCGGGATGATGACGTGCAGCGGTTTCAGGCAACCGGCGTTCAGCGGGATGTCGTCGTCGACCAGGGTCCGGAATACATACAGCACCGCCGCCATGCACACCGCGGTCGGGGCGTTGAAGTTGTTGGTCTGCTGCGGCGAGGTGCCGGTGAAGTCGATCACCGCGCTTCGCTTGGCGGCGTCGACCCGGATCGCCACCTGGATCTGCGCGCCGTTGTCGAGCGGCAGCGTGAAATTAATTGGGGTCAGACTCCCATTAGCTCCAGCACTGCCGGACGCTTGCGCGGTGTCTTTCGACAATTGAAGTCTGACCCCAATTAAATCGATCACGCGCCGCACCGATTCTTCCGCGTTGTCCTGCACATGGCCCATGTAGGCTTGCACCACGTCGAGCCCGAACTGCGCCACCATCCGGCGCAGTTCCTGCACCCCTTTTTCATTGGCCGCGATCTGCGCCTTCAGGTCGGCCATGTTCTGTTCGGGGTTGCGGCTGGGGTACTTCCCGCTTCTCAGCAGCGCCAGCATCTGCGCTTCGCGCAACACGCCGCGGTCGACCAGCTTGAAGTTGTCGATCTGCACCCCCTCCTCCTCGATCCGGGTCGAGAACGGCGGCATCGAGCCGGGCGAGGTGCCGCCGATGTCGGCATGGTGGCCTCTCGAACCCACGTAGAACGTGGGCTCCGGGGCCACGGCCTGGATGTGCCCACCCCTACCCTCCCCATCAGAGGGGGAGGATGTCCCGAGGTAGACCGGCGTGATCACCGTCACGTCCGGCAAGTGGGTGCCGCCGTTGTATGGATCGTTCAGCACGTAGACGTCGCCGGCCGCCATCTTGCCCTTGTTCTCACGGATCACGGTCTTGATGCTCTCGCCCATCGAACCGAGGTGCACCGGCATGTGCGGTGCGTTCGCGATCAGGTTGCCGGCGGCGTCGAACAGGGCGCAGGAGAAATCCAGCCGCTCCTTGATGTTCACAGAGTACGCGGTGTTCTGCAGCTGAAGCCCCATTTGCTCGGCGATGTTCATGAACAGGTTGTTGAACACCTCGAGCAGCACCGGGTCGACCTGCGTGCCGGCGGCGTAGGTGACGCTGCGCGGCACCCGGCGGTCCAGCACCATGTGATCGAGCGCCGTGAGGCTGGCCTCCCAGCCCGGCTCGACCACCGTGGTGGCGTTGCGCTCGGCGATGATGGCCGGCCCAGGGACGACGTCGCCGGCGCGCAGGTCTTCGCGCACGACCAGCGCAGCGTCGTGCCACTGGCCACCGGAATACATCCGCACGGTTTCGCGTTGCGGCACGGCGCGCGCGGGATGGATCGCATGGACCGGCTCGTGCGGGACCTCGCCCGCGATGACCGCCTCGACCGAAACCGCCTCCACGATCAGGCCCTTGTTCTGCATCAGGAAAGAGAACCGCTGACGATACGCGGCCTCGAAGCTGGCGGTGATGGCGGCGACATCCGCGTCCGCCGCTTCCGCGCCGGAGCGGGTGACGGGGCACGGCACCACGAGCGCCGAGTCGCTGCCCTGGTAGCGCACATGAACGCGCCGCTGCACGGTGACGGCGCCGGCATTCACCTGTTGCTTGCGCAGCTCCGCCTGGGCCGCCGCCGACAGTGCATCCAGCCGCTCCCGGATGTCGGGCAGCGACGCCACGGCGAGCGGCAGCTCCACCGCCTGTTCCCGGATCACGTTCTGGTCCGCCAGCCCCATCCCGTAGGCGCTCAGCACGCCCGCCAGCGGATGCACGAACACCCGCGTCATCGCCAGCGCATCCGCCACCAGGCAGGCATGCTGGCCGCCGGCGCCACCGAAGCACTGCAGGGTGTAGCGCGTCACGTCGTAGCCGCGCGCCACCGAGATCTTCTTGATCGCGTTCGCCATCTGCTGCACGGCGATGTGGATGAAGCCCTCGGCCGCCACCTCCGCGCCGCGGCCGGTCTGCTGCGCCAGCGCGCTGAACTTGTCCTGCACCGCTTCCAGGCTGAGTGCTTCATCGCCGCCGGGGCCGAACACCTTCGGAAAGTAGCGCGGCTGGATCTTGCCGACCATCAGGTTCGCGTCGGTGACGGTCAGCGGCCCGCCGCGGCGGTAGCTGGCCGGGCCCGGGTTGGCGCCAGCGCTGCGCGGACCGACCCGGAAGCGCGAGCCGTCGAAGGCCAGGATCGAGCCGCCGCCGGCGGCCACGGTGTGGATGCTCATCATCGGCGCCCGCATCCGCACGCCGGCCACCTGGGTTTCGAACTCCCGCTCGAACTCGCCCGCATAGTGGGACACGTCGGTGGAGGTTCCGCCCATGTCGAAGCCGATCACCTTGACCGGATCGGCGCCGGCAGCCGACGCGTGGCGGTGGGCCAGCTCCGCGGTCCGGGCCATGCCGACGATGCCGCCGGCCGGTCCCGACAGGATCGCGTCCTTGCCCTGGAAGGCATGGGCATCGGTCAGCCCGCCGGACGACTGCATGAAAAACAGCTGCACGCCGGGCATCTCGCCCGCGACCTGGTCGACATAGCGGCGCAGGATCGGCGACAGGTAGGCATCGACCACGGTGGTGTCGCCGCGGCTGACGAACTTCATCATCGGGCTGGTCTCGTGCGAGACGCTGACCTGGGTGAAGCCGATCTCGCGCGCGATCCGCGCCGCTGCCTTCTCGTGCGCCGTGAAGCGGTAGCCGTGCATGAACACGATGGCGGTGCTGCGCAGGCCGCGGTCGTAAGCGGCCTGCAGCTCGGCGCGAAGCCGCTCCTCGTCGAGCGGCTGCACCAGCTCGCCCTGGGCGGCCACCCGCTCCTGGGCTTCGATGACTTCGCTGTAAAGCAGTTCCGGCAGCACGATCCGGCGGTCGAACAGGCGCGGCCGGTTCTGGTACGCGATGCGCAGCGCATCGCGGAAGCCGCGCGTCGTCACCAGCAGCGTCGGCTCGCCCTTGCGCTCCAGCAGCGCGTTGGTGGCGACCGTCGTTCCCATCTTGACCGACTCCACCAGCGCCGGCGTCACCGCTTCGCCGGCCGCCAGTCCGAGCAGGTGCCGGATGCCCGCGACGGCGGCGTCCCGGTACTGCTCCGGGTTGTCCGACAGCAGCTTGTAGGTGGCCACAGTGCCATCGGGGCGGCGACCGACCACGTCGGTGAAGGTGCCGCCGCGGTCGATCCAGAACTGCCAGCGCCGGCCGCCACTCGCACCGGTCACGTCATTCGCGGAAAAAGCATTCATGGTCCAGCATTCATGGTCTGCACATCGTTGGTACTGCGGTGATCCTACCTGTCCAGTGCCAGCGCCCCGCGCAGGACCGGCGAGTCGGCCAGGCCCAGCACATGCAGACCGGTCGCCTGGCGGATCGCATCGGCATAAGGCGGCATGTTGGTGCATTCCAGCACCACCGTCCGCAGCTCCGGCGCCCGATTCTTCAATGCGACAGCCGCGGCGACGACTTCGATCCGCGCCGCTTCCAGATCGAAGTCGGCATGGTTGCCAAGGATCGCGCCCGCGAATTCTCCCTGCGCTTCGACGCCCTGCACCACCACCTGACCGATCCGCTCCGAACCGACACCGGCGGCGGCCAGGTACGCGCTGTCGAGGCAGGTCGCGCTGATGGTCAGCACGCCGGCACGGCCCTCGGTGCGCAGCAGTTCCGGCAACTGCAACAGGCTGGAGGTGACCACCGGAACCCCGACGGCCGCCTGCAGCTCCTGCTGCAGCAGCACCAGGAAGCCGCAACTGGTCGTGATCGCGCAGGCGCCCTGTCGTTCCAGTTCGCGCGCCGCGAGGACGAATGCCTGCAGCATCCCGCTGGCGCGCAGGCCGGCGGCGGACTGCACCACGGTCCGCGGCCAGGCCCCCTCCACCCGCTCGATCAGCGTGGCCACCGGCCAACTGGCTGGGTTGCCGACGTCGCCCACGGGCCTGGGAAAGCGGGTGTCCAGCATCACGATTCCCAGCAGCGGAGATTCGATCCGGGGGAAAGACCCAAGACGCTGGCGTGATACTTGCATTTATCCTTCAGCCCTCATCACCGCATTCTCGTGGAGCAACCATGAAATTGAAACTCGCCTTTGCCCTTCTCGCCGCCGCCCTCGCCTTCGGCGGCAGCGCCTTTGCCCAGACCAAGTGGGACCTGCCCGCGGCCTACCCGGCCTCCAATTTCCACACGGTCAACCTGGAGCAGTTCGCCAAGGACGTCGACCAGGCCAGCGGCGGCAAGCTCAAGATTCAGGTGCACGCCAACGCCTCGCTGTTCAAGGCGCCCGAGATCAAGCGCGCCGTGCAGCAGGGCCAGGCCCAGATCGGCGAGATCCTGCTGGTGAACTATCAGAACGAGTGGCAGCCCTTCGGCGCCGACGGCCTGCCGTTCCTGGCCGACAGCTACGACAGCTCGATGAAGCTGTACAAGGCCCAGAGGCCGCTGCTGGACAAGAAACTGGCCGAGCAGGGCATGTTCCTCCTGTATGCCGTGGCCTGGCCGCCGCAGGGCATCTATTCCAAGAAGCCGATCAACTCCGCCGCCGACATGAAGGGCCTGAAGTGGCGCGCCTACAGCCCGGCGACCGCCCGCATCGCTGAACTGGTCGGCGCCCAGCCGGTGACGATCCAGGCGGCGGAACTGTCGCAGGCCATGGCCACCGGCGTGGTCGATTCCTACATGTCGTCCGGCTCCACCGGCTACGACAGCAAGACCTACGAGCACATCAAGAACTGGTACGACACGCAGGCCTGGCTGCCGAAAAACGCCGTGCTGGTGAACCGTGCCGCCTTCAACGCTCTGGACAAGCCGACCCAGGACGCGCTGATGGCAGCCGGCGCCGCCGCCGAGACCCGCGGCTGGGCCGCCTCCCAGGCCGAGAACACCCGCACCCAGAACCTGCTCAAGCAGAACGGCATGAGCATCATCACGCCCTCGCCGCAGCTCAAGGCCGACATGAAGAAGGTCGGTGACACCATGCTCAAGGAATGGATGGACAAGGCCGGCGCCGAAGGCAAGGCCATGGTCGACGCGTACAGCAAGTAACCCCAACGACAGGAGGAATCCCGTGGCGTGCCCACCGGCGCGCGCGGGATTTTTTGCATGAGAAGAGCCCTGGACCTGCTTTACGACGGCGCCGCCTGGGTGGCCGCGCTAGCGATGATCGGCGTGCTGCTGATGGTGCTGCTCTCGATCCTGGGCCGCCAGCTCGGCTTCCACGTCCCCGGCACCGACGCCTATGCCGGCTACAGCATGGCGGCGGCGGGCTTCCTCGCGCTGGCGCACACGCTCAAGCACAACGAGCATATCCGCGTGACCCTGCTGCTGGGCCGGCTCAAGGGCAAGGCGAAGCACGCGCTCGAGATGTGGGCCCTGACGGCGGCCGTGCTGCTGGCAGCGCTGTTCGCGTTCTATTCGGTTCGGCTGGCCTGGCAATCGCATTTGCTGAACGACATTTCCACCGGCAACGACGCCACGCGGCTGTGGATCCCGCAGCTCACGATGGCGGTCGGGACGGTGGTGCTGCTGATCGCCTTCATCGACGAATGGTGGCTGGAGCTGACCGGCCGGCGCGTGACGGCAGAGCCCGAGGAAGCCCTGCACAATGAATGAAGTCGCCATCACCATCCTGCTGATCGTCGCCCTGTTCGCGCTGCTTGGCAGCGGCGTCTGGATCGGCCTGACACTGGCCGGCGTCGCCTGGATCGGCATGCAGCTGTTCTCGTCCCGGCCGGCCGGCGATGCGATGGCCATCACCATCTGGGGCTCGTCCTCGAGCTGGACCCTCACTGCGCTGCCGCTGTTCGTCTGGATGGGAGAAATCCTGTTTCGCACCAAGCTGAGCGAAAGCATGTTCCGCGGCCTCGCGCCCTGGGTCACCGGCCTGCCCGGCCGGCTGCTGCACACCAACGTGATCGGCTGCACCATCTTCGCCGCCGTGTCCGGCTCGTCCGCGGCGCCCTGCGCCCCCATTGGCAAAATGTCGTTGCCGGAGCTGTCCAAGCGCGGCTACCCCGAAGAGATCACCATCGGCTCGCTGGCCGGCGCCGGCACGCTGGGCCTCCTGATCCCGCCCTCGATCATCATGATCGTGTACGGCGTGTCGGCCGACGTCTCCATCGCGCGGCTGTTCGTCGCCGGCATCTTCCCCGGCATGCTG
>JAJAZH010000026.1 GCA_026785815.1 Ramlibacter sp.
CGGAAACTCGGGTTCGGCGTCGGCAGCACGTTCACGTTGACGCTGAAGCTGCGGCCCGCCTGCTGGCAACCCACCACCGTCTCGCCGATGCCGGGCGTCGACTTCGACAGGCGCACGCGCACCAGTTCGTTCTCGGCGCAGATGTGGGCCAGCAGCACGTCGGACTGGCGCAGCGCGTTGTTGGTCAACGCAGTGGTGGCCTGCAAGCCTGCCACCAGTGCGATGGCGACGATCCCAAGCGCGACCAGAACTTCGATCAGCGTGAAGCCGCGCTGCTTCATGGCGCGTCCGCCGTGACTGCGAACGGACGCAGCCCGTCGGTGGCGATTCGCAGGCTGCGGCCCGGCAGCGCCGATGAACCCAGGATGACCTGTTGGCGACCGATGATCGGTTCCGGGCCGAGTTGCAGCAATCCAGCGCCACTGACCTCGGTGGTCGGCACGAGCCAATTTTCGGGCAGCGTGCCGGGCGGCAGTCCGTTGAACTGGAAGCCGCCGGCGACGGCACGCCATTGCACCGGCCGACCCGTGGTGCGCGATTGGGCCCGCGCCGATTCCAGCAACGCCGCAAGCCGCTGGGCCTCGCGTTCGAGCTGCGTATCGGCGCTGTCGCGCAGGGCGAAGGTGACCCCGGCGCTGGCGATCGCAATGATGGCGACCACCACCAGCAGCTCGATCAGCGTGAAGCCTGGACTGCGTGGGCGCGACGCAAGTGAGCGCGGCCTGTTCGCCGCCGGGCCGCCCCAAGGCGAACAAGCCCCCTTGGGGGGCAGCGCAGCGGCGTCAGCCGCAAGCGTGGGGGGCCCTTTCGCCGCCGGGCCGCCCCAAGGCGAACAAGCCCCCTTGGGGGGCAGCGCAGCGGCGTTAGCCGCAAGCGTGGGGGCCATCACTGCCAGGAGCCGACATCCGCATTCTTGCCCTCGCCGCCGGCCTGGCCGTCGGCGCCGAAAGACATCACGTCGATCTCGCCCTTCACGCCGGGATTGAGGTACTGGTATGGCCGGTTCCACGGATCGTTCGGCAGTTTTTCCAGGTACGGCTTCCAGTTGGGCGGCAGGGTTCCGGCGGTGGGTTTGGTCACCAGCGCCTGCAAACCTTGCTCGGCGCTGGGGTAGCGCTGGTTGTCCAGCCGGTACAGCTTCAGGGCCTGCATGAGGTTGTTCACATCGGTGCGGGCGGCGGTCGCACGCGCATCGTCAGCGCGTTCCAGCACGTTCGGAACAATCAGCGCCGCCAGCACGCCGATGATGACCAGGACCACCATCAATTCGATCAGGGTGAAGCCGGCCTGGACCCGGCGTTTCAGGGAAGTGCAAAGGGAGTTCATGACGCTTTCGGGTGAATCGCATCCATGATAATCGCCGCATATGGCAACGACTGTGCAAAGCAGGTGGGCGGTGCGCCTGGCAACGCTCCTGGTTTGGTGCGTCGCCGCGGCAAGTTGCGTTTACTGGGGGCTGCGCCTCACGGCCCGCGCTCCGGCTGCGGCCGTTGCCGCGCCGGTACGCGCGCCGACGCCCGTTGACCCGGCTGCGGTGGCCCGGCTGCTCGGTGCGACTCCCATCACCCAGGCGGCTGCGGCGGCGCCGGTGACCAGCCTCGCCAGCCGCTTCAATCTGCTGGGTGTCGTCGCCGCCCAGTCCCGGCGCGGCGCGGCCGTGATTGCCGTTTACGGCAAGCCGGCCCGTCCGTTCCGGGTCGGAACCACGATCGACCAGGGGCTGGTGTTGAAGTCGGTCGAAGGTCGCCGCGCCGTGATCGCGGCCAGTCTCGATGGGCCCGCCTTGCTCACGCTGGAACTGCCTCCACTCAAGCAATAACTCCGACCCAGTGACGGCCGACCCAGCGCTGCCTCAACTGCTGTCGCATCAGCTCCGCAGGAAAAGCCGGTAAACCGGGTTGTCGGTCTCTTCCACAGAGGGGTAGCCGAGCGTGTCCAGAAACGTCTTGAAGGCTTTGCTGTCGCCGGCCGGGACCTGGAGCCCGACCAGGATGCGGCCGTAATCGGCGCCCTGGTTGCGGTAGTGGAACAGCGTGATGTTCCAGCCAGGCCGCATCAGCGAAAGAAACTTCAGCAGCGCCCCCGGGCGTTCGGGGAAAACGAAACGCAGCAGCCGCTCGTCCCGCGCCAGCTGCGAGTGTCCGCCGACCATGTGCCGGATGTGCTCCTTGGCCAGTTCGTCGTGGGTCAGGTCGAGCGCTTCGAACCCGTGACGGCTGAAATTGGCGGCAATCCGGGCCGATTCGCCCTTGCCATGCGTGGTCACACCGACGAAGACATGCGCTTGCGCCGAGTCGCTGATGCGGTAATTGAACTCAGTCACATTGCGCGGCCCGCCGGGCAGGTTGCCGATCAACTCGCAAAAGCGCTTGAAGCTGCCCCGCTCTTCGGGAATGGTGACGGCGAACAGCGCCTCCCGCTCTTCCCCCACTTCGGCCCGCTCGGCCACGAAGCGCAGCCGGTCGAAGTTCATGTTCGCGCCGCAAAGGATCGCCGCGTAGGTCTCGCCGCGGGTCTTGTTCTCAGCGACGTACTGCTTGATCGCGGCCACGGCCAGCGCTCCCGCCGGCTCCACGATGCTGCGGGTATCGACGAACACGTCCTTGATGGCAGCGCAGACGGCGTCGGTGTCGACGGTCATGAATTCATCGACCAGTGCGCGGCTGATCCGGAAGGTTTCCTCCCCGACCCGCTTGACTGCCGTGCCGTCGGAAAACAGGCCGACATCCGGCAGGGTCACCCGCTTGCCGGCGGCGACCGACTGGGCCATCGCGTCGGAGTCGTTCATCTGGACCCCGATCACGCGGATTTCCGGCCGCACCGCCTTGATGTAGTTGGCAACGCCCGAGATCAGCCCGCCGCCCCCGATCGCGACGAACACCGCGTGCAGCGGCCCCTGGTGCTGGCGCAGGATCTCCATCGCGATGGTTCCCTGGCCGGCGATCACTTCGGGATCGTCGAACGGATGAACGAAGGTGAGTTGCTGCTCCGCTTCAAGTTCGACGGCTTTTTCGTGCGCGTCCGAGTAGCTGTCGCCGTGCAGCACCACCTCGCCCCCGAGCGCCTTGACCGCGTCGACCTTCATCTGCGGGGTGGTGACCGGCATCACGATCACGGCCCGCGAGCCCAGCCGGTGGGCCGCCAGTGCGACGCCCTGGGCGTGGTTGCCGGCCGACGCGCAGATCACTCCGCGCTTCAACTGCTCCGGGCTCAGGTGAGCCATCTTGTTGTAGGCCCCGCGCAGCTTGAAACTGAAGACCGCCTGCTGGTCTTCCCGCTTCAGGAGCACCTTGTTGTGGAGTCGCCGGCTCAGGTTGCGGGCCGGCTGCAGGGCCGATTCGACGGCGACGTCGTACACCTTGGCATTCAGGATTTTCTTGAGGTAGTCGGCGGGCTGGAGCGGCTTCGTCATGTCGGCGTCGATGATACGGCTCAGCCAAAGCGCGGAAAAAAGCCCCCGGACCTTGCGATCCGGGGGCTGAATCCACCAAAGGAAAGGTGGAGGAGACAATTGGTGCATACCCGTTTGGTTATGCTTGTTTTCAGTATAGCCATGGTTTTGCTGCAATGCAGCAGGACGTTAGCGGTTGTGAGGCAAGTTTCCAACAACAGGGGAGTCGACCATGGAATGCACGGTGAGCTGGACTGGAGGGACGGGCGCACGGTCCGGCATGGGATTTGTCGCCGAAACCGGCAGCGGACACGTCCTGGTGATGGACGGAGCGGTCGACGAGCGGCAGCCCGCGAACGGCGGGCAGAACCTGGCGCCGCGACCGATGGAGACGGTGCTGGCCGGAAC